>CAJONT010000238.1 GCA_905235975.1 uncultured Prevotella sp. | reverse complement strand
GACCTGCTGTTGGGCGACCCGGAGAAGTGGCCGCATCCCGTAGTGTGGTTCGGCAAACTCATATCCCTTGCTGAAAGGAAATGGAACAAAGGCAAAAACCGAAAGAGAAAGGGTGGACTGGTCGCCATTGCCCTTATCCTGATGGTTTTTACCGTGACATGGCTTCTCCGGTACTTGTTGGCATGCACGTTGCCGAATTATATCTTGACCGCATTCGATGCCGTGTGCATCTTTTACTGCCTTGCCGGCACCACCCTGATAAAAGAGGTGCGGAATGTGTTCCGCGCAATAGAGCAGTCATTGGACGAGGGCCGTAAGGCTGTGGGCCGCATTGTGGGCCGCGACACCGACAACCTCAGTGCGCAGGAAGTGCGCACTGCCGCGCTTGAAACACTGGCAGAGAACCTGAGCGACGGTGTCGTGGCACCCCTTTTCTGGTTGGCCCTGCTGGGCGTGCCTGGCATGATGGCATATAAAATGGTGAACACCTTAGATTCTATGATTGGATACCGCACTGCAAGATACAAAGACTTCGGATGTGTGGCTGCACGTATCGACGACGTGGCAAACTATCTGCCTGCACGTCTCACTGCCCTACTGATGATTCTCGCAGACCTCAAGCCACGCCTCCTAACCTTCGTCTGGCGCAACGGCAGCCGGCATGCCAGTCCTAACAGCGGATATCCCGAGGCTGCTCTTGCCGGCATTCTCAATTGCCGTTTCGGCGGTCCTCATCCCTATTTTGGCGAAGTATTCGACAAGCCCTACATTGGAGAAAACGACCGCGTACTAACCCTCCGCGATGCAGAACATGCCATCCGTATAAACCGAAGCGCAGAGATACTCATGGTATTACTTGTCACATTGTCCTATTATCTGATTTAGAAAAAAACTAAAATATGAAACGAATCATCGTTGCTGGCATCGGTCCTGGAAGTGCCAAAGATATCACACCGGCTGTAATCGACGCCATACGCCACTCCGACATTGTGGTGGGATACAAGTATTATTTCCAGTTTGTAGAACCCTACTTGCCGGAAGGTTGCCTTTGTATAGACACCGGCATGAAAAAAGAGCGCGAACGTGCTGAGCAAGCCTTCCAATATGCCGAGGAAGGGCACACCGTGACGGTCATCTCCTCCGGCGATTCAGGCATCTATGGCATGGCACCCCTAATATATGAAATGCGAAAGACGCGCGGCTCCGATGTAGAAATCACCACGCTGCCGGGTATTTCAGCCTTCCAAAAGGCTGCCGCCCTCTTAGGCGCACCGATAGGACATGACATCTGCCTCATCAGCCTTTCCGACCTCATGACATCTTGGGAATGTATAGAACGCAGGATACGCGCCGCAGCTATCGGCGACTTTGTGACTGCCGTATACAACCCGAAATCGCACGACCGCTTTTGGCAACTCAATCGGTTAATAGAAGTGTTTCTCGAAGAAGGCCGTTCGCCAGATACCCCTGTAGGCTATGTCCGTCAGGCTGGTCGTCCTGAACAGACGTGCGTGCATACCACCCTCGGTTGTCTAAACACCGAAGACATCGACATGTTCACCGTCATTCTTATCGGCAACTCGCAGACCTACCACATCGACGATGTCATGATTACACCACGCGGCTACTACCGTGAGGAACAGCCTGGTGCAGAAAAACCCGGTCAGCAAATTATGATGGAAAGTTTCCGGACCATCGAAAGAGAATTGCAATCAAGGGACTTGCCGTTGGGGCACAAATGGGCACTCCTGCATGCCATTCACACCACTGCCGACTTTGAAATGGAAAAGATACTGCGCACCGACACAGATGCCGTAGAGACGCTCTACAAGAAGATAGCTTCAGACAGTCTGAAGACGATTGTCACCGATGTCACCATGGTGGTGAGCGGCATCAGGAAAGGCGCCCTTCAACGACTTGGCATAGAAGCCAAATGCTATCTTGGCGACAGCCGCGTTGCAGAGATGGCTGACACCTGCCACATCACCCGCACGCAGGCCGGCATACGTCTCGCTGTAGAAGAACATCCCGATGCCCTTTTCGTCTTTGGCAATGCCCCTACCGCGCTAATTGAACTATGCAGCCTTATCAGGAAAGGGAAAGCCCATCCTGCCGGCATTATTGCAGCCCCTGTCGGATTCGTGCACGTCAAGGAATCGAAACATCAGGTGAAGGTGTTTAAGCACATCCCCAAGATTATTGTTGAAGGACGCAAAGGTGGGTCGAACCTTGCTGCCACCCTTTGCAACGCCATTCTTTGTTTCGACGACGCCAGACAATTAAAACCCGGACGAGACCTATGAGATTCATCGTAATCGGCATTTCCGACGCTCCCAAGCCGTTTATTCAGCCAGAAGTGATGCGTCTGATACAAAACAGCAGCGTTTTCTCTGGAGGGAAACGCCATCGCCAAATCATGTCGCCTCAGCTTCCAAAAGATGCGGTTTGGATAGACATCACCGTACCCTTGGAGGATGTGTTTTCGAGATACAATACCATCACTGAAAGCGACATTGTTGTTTTTGCCTCTGGAGACCCACTGTTCTATGGGTTTGCCAATACCCTAAAGAGAGTGTTCCCCGAGGCAGAAATCACGGTTTATCCCACCTTCAACTCGCTGCAACTGTTGGCACACCGTCTTATAATGCCCTATCACGACATGCAGATTGTGTCGCTCACCGGCCGTGATTGGACCCACTTCGACCAAGCCCTGCTCTCTTGTGCCCACAAGATAGGGGTGCTCACCGACAAGACCCACACACCGTCGGCCATTGCCGAACGTATGCTCTACTACGGATACAAAGACTATCAGATGTATGTGGGTGAACATCTTGGAAACCCCACAGAAGAACGGATATCCACACTGTGTTTGGAAGAAGCTGCGGAACAAAGCTTTACGATGCCCAACTGCTCGATTCTTGTAGGCAGTCATCGTCGTCGTTTCGGTCTGCCCGATGAAGAATTCCAGCTTCTCGACGGACGGGAGAAAATGATTACGAAGATGCCCATCAGGCTCCTTTCCCTGCAACGATTGGACCTGTCCGAAAAGCATACCTTCTGGGATATCGGATTCTGTACCGGCAGCGTGTCGATAGAGGCAAGAACCCTTTTCCCTCATCTTAAAGTGGTGGCTTTCGAAATACGCGAAGAAGGGAGAGCACTCATGGAAGCAAACAGCCGCCGGTTCGGCACACCGGGGATAGATGTGCACATAGGCGATTTCCTTTGCCAACCCATCGAAACACTTCCTCCTCCCGATGCTGTATTTATAGGTGGGCACGGCGGGAGACTTAAAGAAATAATGGAGAAAGTGAATGAGGTGCTCGCCGACGGTGGGTGCATGGTGATGAACAGCGTAACAAGCGCCGTGGTGGAACAGTCAACACACCGTGCCCACAGCAAGGAAGTTTTTGTTGAGACGTGTCATCGATTAGGTCTTTTGCTCGAAGCGCCCTTGAAGATTCAATTAAACAACTACAATTCCATAGAGATATTGAAATGCAGAAAACAGCCGTCATCCAGATAAACGAGGCCGGTGCCCACATCGCCGGGATTATTCAGAAAGAATTGCAAGCAGACCTCATTGCCCGCACCGAAACGGGTCGCCTTTGGCACCATTATGATGCCTTTGTCTTTGTGGGAGCGATGGGCATTTGTGTACGCACCATCGCACCTTATGTGGCAGACAAGCACACCGATCCGGCAGTTGTGTGTGTAGACACACTTGGGAAATATGCCGTCAGTGTACTTTCAGGCCATGTAGGCGGAGGCAACCAACTGGCACAAATGGTGGCAAATGCCATAGGGGGAAAAAGCATTATAACCACCCAGAGCGACAACAACAATTTGTGGCCGCTCGACATTTTGGGAAAGCGCTTCGGTTGGCATACACAGTTTGAAGGAAGTGCCAATCGCCTCATTTTCAAGTTCGTGAACAGAGAACCCACAGCTCTTTTCCTTGACATCAGAGATAAGGGCACCGAATATCTTGAGCGCACACTTCCTCCCCATGTCACAATCATAAACTCGGTCGACGAACTGCAAGACGGTCCTTATACTGTCGCCATTCTTGTTTCCCCTTTCAGCTATCCTATTCCCGATGGAATGGCAGCCGTGAGATATACGCCCAAAGTGTTGCACATCGGCATAGGACTGGCACACCAAGCGCCCTTGAGCAGTTACGAAGACATACAGAGAGAACTGGTCCGGCACCATATCGCCCCCTCCATGCACGCTGTTCGCAGTATCTGCACCCTCGACCTAAAAGCGGAAGAGCCCATCGTAAAGAAAATGCTTGAAGAAGCAGATGGCGCCACCTTGCAGTTGTTCGATTCAGAAACGTTAGGCCAAATAGAAGTACCCACTCCCAGTACAACTGTGGCCAAATTAGTAGGTACACCCAGTGTGTGCGAAGCGGCTGCACTGCTCGGTTCATCTCATGGCAAACTGTTGGTTGAAAAGGTAAAAGGGAAAGATTTCACCCTTGCCGTGGCGATAGAACGTGACCTGCAGAGAGGCGGCCATATAGAAATTGTGGGAGCAGGACCCGGCGACCCCGACCTGGTGTCGGTGCGCGGACGGAGGATGTTAGAGAAAGCCGACTTGATACTTTATGCCGGTTCGCTTGTGCCACGAGAACTCACACTTTGTGCGAAGGAAGAAGCCACCGTGCGTTCTTCTGCCACAATGGACTTGGAGGAACAATGTGCCTTGATGAAAACATTCTACGACAGAGGTAAGTTTATCGTCAGGTTGCACACCGGCGACCCCTGTATCTTTGGTGCCATACAAGAGCAAATGGCTTTCTTCGACCACCATGGCATGTCGTACCATATTACGCCTGGCATATCCTCCTTCTTGGCGGCGGCAGCCGAGTTGCGCTCTCAATTTACGATACCTGAGCGCTGCCAAACCATCATTCTCACGCGCGGTGAAGGACGTACCCCAATGCCGGAGCGTGAAAAACTGCACCTGCTGGCCCGCAGTCAAAGCACGATGTGCATATTCTTGAGTGCCGCCATTGTCGACGATGTGCAGCGACAACTCCTAATGGAATATCCCTCCGACACCCCCGTAGCAGCCTGTTACCACCTCACCTGGCCCGACCAGAAAATCTATCGTGGAAAACTGTCTGACTTGTCACGCATCGTTCACGACAACCATCTCACGCTTACCACGATGCTTGTGGTGGGCGAATCGATAGACAACCGTGCCGGTCTTTCGGCGCTTTATTCAAAACACTTCACCCATCTCTACCGCAAGTCAACAGACGAGACAAACCCATGATACTCATATTCGGAGGTACGACAGAAGGCCGTAAGGCCGTCAAGGAACTGGACGAGGCCGGTAAGCCCTACTATTACTCTACCAAGACAGGTGAGCAAGATATCACACTTCGTTATGGCCGACATTTAGTAGGCGCCATGGACGGCACATCGATGCTTGATTTCTGTACGCGTCACGCTATCCGTCTGCTCATCGATGCGGCCCACCCTTTTGCTGCCCTGCTCCACAAGACGGTAGCCGACACTGCTGCCGCCCTCCACATACCAGCCATTCGATTTGAACGCATTTTTCCGCCTCGTGCAAGCGACATCCTATGGTGCGACAGTTACGACCAAATACCTACTGATATTCATACGTTGCTTGCCACCACAGGCGTACAGACCATTCACCGTTTGGCGCATCTGGAAGCACATGGTGTGAATGTGTATTATCGTATTCTACCCCGTGAGAGTTCCATACAGTCGGCCCTCCGTCAAGGGGTAGACAAGTCGCATTTATGCTACTATCACGAGGGCGAAAATGAGATTGAATCCATTCAATCAATCCATGCCGATGCCATTCTGCTCAAGGAAAGCGGCGTGACCGGTGGCTTTGTGGAGAAAACAGATGCGGCCAGGGCACTCGGCATACGCATCATCGCCATGAAACGCCCCCCTACCCCCTCCATTTTCACGACAGTAAACGGTGAACACGGATTGCGGCGCATGGTGGAAAAACTGTTGCCCGAATTTTACGACTTACACAGCGGACTGACCACCGGCACTTGTGCCGCAGCTGCTGCCAAAGCGGCCTATACGGCTCTCACTACAGGAGAAAGTCCCTCGACAGTAGAGGTGTTGCTACCCAACGGCGAGCACATCCCTGTGGACGTGCGCTATGGCAAAGGGTATGCCTTTGTGATTAAAGACAGCGGCGACGACCCGGATGTGACCAACGGCCTTGAAATTCGTGCCCAAGTAGAGCCCTCAGATACGTTCGAAATATGTGGAGGAGATGGTATCGGCACCATCACCCTGCCCGGCTTCGACTATCCCCCCGGTTCACCCGCCATCAACAAAGTGCCACGACAGATGTTACGAGACAACATACCCGGCAATGTGCGTATCACCCTCAGTGTACCCGAGGGCGCTGCCATCGCCTCACGCACGTTCAATCCCCGACTGGGGATTGAAGGCGGTATCAGCATCGTCGGTGTGAGCGGCATCATCAAGCCCTTCTCCGAAGAAGCCTTCGTCCATTCCATCCGCAAATGTTTGGAGGTGGCCAAGGCCAGCGGCAGTCCTCATGTGGTGATAAATAGCGGTGCAAAGAGTGAGCGGATATTACGCGACCGATTCCCCCTGCTGCCTGCGCAATGTTTCGTGCAATACGGCAATTACATAGGCGCCACCCTCGAGATGGCATCGGCATTGGGCATTCCACATGTTACCCTTGGCCTCATGCTCGGAAAAGCCGTCAAGTTGGCAGCGGGTCAACTTGACACGCATAGCCGTCGCAGTTTGATGGACCTCGACTTTATACAGAAGATGCTACAGGAATGTGATTGCACAATCGACTGCAACACGCTTACCTTGGCGAGAGAACTTTGGCATCTCATACCGGAGGGAAAAATCGGGGCTTTTTGCCACGTGGTTATTGCGCATTGTCACCAACACTGTGCCCCCTTGTTGCCTCAAGGAAAACTGAACATCTTCCTCATCGACGAGGAAGGGAATATGCACGAAAGTTAGTCATTCGGCCACGTCATCGCGATGGCGGCGGAAGAGCACACTGGCAATGACAGGTGCCCCAACCAGGGCAGTAACCGAATTGACAGGCAGTGCACCTTCGAATCCCGGCATACGGGCAATAAGATTGCATACAAGTGCAAGTGCTCCGCCAGTGAGCAATGTGGCTGGCATGAGGATGCGATGGTCGCTGGTACGGAAAAGCGCCCTTGCCAGATGCGGCACCGCCAACCCGATGAACATAATGGGACCGCAATAGGCCGTTACGATGGCTACCAACACACCAGCACACGTGATTACCATCATACGCGACTTTCTGATGTTGAGACCCAAGTTGCTGGCATAGGCATCGCCAAGGAGAAGAAGATTCATCGTCTTCACCAAGAGCATGCTGAGTGGCAGCAGCACAGCCATTAGTCCGACAAAGAGAAGCATTTGGTCGCCCGACACTCTGGCAAAGGAACCCAATCCCCACACCACATACGCCTTAATGTCCTCTTCGGATGAAAAAAACTTGAGCACACCAATAATGGCTGTGGCCAGGTATCCAATCATGACACCTATAATCAGCACGGTGACGTGACCTTTTACTTTCTGAGAAACGAAAACGATGAGTGCCATGACCGCGAGCGAACCGATGATGGCAGCGATAGAGATGGCGGCATCGCCCACATACCCCATTCTGCTCAAGGCCACTCCACCCAGAGAACCTGATAGAAGCACAACGAAGGCCACACCCAGAGAAGCGCCGTTGGAAATGCCCAACACGGAGGGTCCTGCCAACGGGTTACGGAACACTGTCTGCATCTGCAATCCGCTTACAGCCAGTCCTGCCCCTGCCATCAAGGCGGTAAGCGCCTGCGGCACGCGCGAACTCAACACGATATTGGTCCAGATTTCAGATTCGTCGCCTTTTCCAAGCAATATGCGGCATACGCTGCCCAGTGGTATGTGTACCGTGCCGAGCAACAGATTCAAAATAAAAAATACGATAATCAGTAAGCACAATACTGACATCATTACGAGTGTGCGCCGCATGTCTCGGGTATTTGCTTTATTTCAACAACTTATAAAATGTGGGGACGTAGTCTTCCGGCACTAATTCTGGATGGAAGATAGCCACGAAATCGGCGAGCACCGCATCGGGCTCGACAGGAGAGATTTCATAATAAGGCGTTTGCTTCATGTTGCAGTAGATGACCTGCTTTTTCTTGAAGGCCTTGAAGAGTTCGTTCCTGGGCTCTGACGCCTTCAGTGCTTCGTATGAGAAATCGTCAGGAAAACTGTTCAAGATGCGCCAGTAGTCAGCATCTGCCGCCATGGCATACATCTTCTCAAACTCAATGTTCACCCCACCGGTGTTTTCATCTCGAATCACATAATCGGCTCCGGCATCGCGGAAAATCTCAGCCAAGTAGTTCTTTCCACCAACGGCAAACCAGTTGCCACCGTGCATTTCGCCGCTGAAAACAGTGGGCCGTTCTTTCACCTTGCTTGCCTTCTCTTTAAGGGCGAGATACCTCCCCTCCATATGCTTAAAAATTGAATCGGCTTTTTGCTCCATGCCCAGGAACATGGCCACATATTTTATCCACTCGGCTTGACCAAGCGGTGAGAGTTCTTTATAGCCCAAATGAGGGATGAGTGTAATGCCGGTATCTTTGATGGTGTCGTATCCGCCTCTCTTAAAAGGAGAAATAAAAATCACTTCCGGGTTGGCAGCAAGAATGAGTTCTGTATCAAAACTACCCTCCATACCGATTTTCACGATGTCGCCATTCTTCACCATAGCCTTAATCTGCTTGTTGAAGAGATTTTTCGTACCAGTGATGCCTTTCACCACATCGAGCGCATCGAGCGCTGTAAAATTGGAGAGCTGAAGCATGGTCATGACGATTGTCCGCTCAATGGGCACCTGTATGGAGGTATATCCTTCGGGCACCTCCAGATTGGAACCTTTTGGCACAAGTGCGAAGTGATAGGAAGCCGGCATCTTATCCTTGTCTTTCTGCGGGTCGGACACATCCACCAGGCGCACTCCATTGTCCAAATGTCTCACGGTATAACCCTTTGCATAGCATGGATTATCCTCTTGTGAAGAAGAATATTCCACACCCTTGTCAGCCAAGTTTTTATTGTTATCTTTACATGAACACACAAGCAAAGCCGTCGCGCATATCACGCCACATAAAATCCATTTCCGCATATCCTTCTTTTGATGAGTTATTGTTAATTCCATGCAAAGTTAGGTAAAAAGGCGGTAAAAAGCGTCATTTTTCAAGAGAAAGTCATACCTTTGTGAAATAAAAAAAGAACTGTAGGTGAAGATGATGAAAACGAAAAAGGAACTACGTGCAGAGATACGGAAATGCAAGAAGCGTTTTACCGATGACCAACTGCGAAAAAAATCGGAACACGTCGTGGAGAAACTGCTAAACCACGAGGCCATCGTCTGTGCCCATACCCTCATGATGTACGCCTCTTTGCCTGATGAGGTATACACACTCAACTGTATTGAAACCCTTTACCGTGAGGGAAAGCAAATTCTTTTGCCGGAAGTAGTCAGCGACACCGAGATGCGTCTCAGGGTGTATCAAGGCCCTGATTCCATTCGCGAAGGGCATTTTCACATCATGGAACCCACTGGCGAAATTTGTCCTGAAGATGTGGAGATAGATGTAGCAATAGTGCCCGGCATGGCTTTTGACCAT
>CAJONT010000237.1 GCA_905235975.1 uncultured Prevotella sp. | reverse complement strand
CGTATCTTGTCGGCAGGACGGCTCACGGCGAGGCGCACCATGACAGGGTCTTTCAGAAGGGTCTTGGCCAACTGCTCTATTTTCGGGGGCATGGTGGCGGAGAAGAGGAGGGTCTGGCAGTCCTTGGGCAGCTTGCTCGCTATCTTCAGGATGTCGTCGCTGAAACCCATGTCGAGCATGCGGTCGGCCTCGTCAAGAACGAAGAACGACACGCGGCTCAGGTCGGCATTGCCCATGTTGATGTGGCTTATCAGACGGCCGGGGGTGGCGATTATCACATTGGCACCTAAACGGAGCCCTTTCGACTCTTGCTCGTAGCGGTTGCCGTCGTTGCCGCCGTAAACGGCCACGCTGCTCACACCGTCTAAGTAGTAGCTGAAGCCTTCCATCGCTTGGTCTATCTGTTGCGCCAACTCACGCGTGGGGCTCATTATCACGCAGTTCACGGCATCCTCAGGATAGTAGCCGTCTTCTATCATGCTCAGTATGGGGAGCAGGTAGGCGGCGGTCTTGCCGGTGCCGGTCTGTGCCACGCCTATCAGGTCGTGGCCGTCAAGTATGGTGGGTATGCACGCTTCCTGTATAGGGGTACAGGTCTCGAAACGCATGTCGTCGAGGGCGTCGAGCAAATTCCCATTCAAATTTAGTTCGTCAAATCGCATTGGTTTCTTTTTTCATTAGGTTTGTGCTCACCTCGCTTAGTTGGGCGCTTGCCGATAGCACAGGTAAGCCACCACGCTGAAGATGATGTTCGGCGTCCATGCCGCCAAGGGAGGCGGGAAACCGCCCTTCAGCGCAAATGTCGACGACACGGTCTGCAGCATGATGTAAGCGAAGCTAAGGGCAAGGCCGATGCCTAAATACATGCCCATGCCGCCTTTGCGCTTGCGCGACGACAGCGAGACACCTATCGTCGTCAGTATGAAGGAGGCAAACGACGAGGCGATGCGCTTGTGGTACTCCACCTCGTACTGCACCACGTTGCCCGAACCGCGCGTCTGCTGCTTGCTGATGTAGTCAAGGAGCTGCGGACTGGTGAACGTCTCCTGCTGGCCCTTCGAATACACGAGGTCGGTAGGCTCCATCAGCACCACGGTGTCCATCGTGGCACCACGGCTGATTTCTTCCGTCAGACCGTGAAACTTGCGCTCCTTCCAGTTCGAGAGGCGCCAGTGGAATTTGCTGTCCGATATCGTGTCGTATTGTATCTCGGTAGAGGTAAGACGGCTCACCATCTTCTTGTCCTCGAATTTGTACAGGCAGAAGCCGTAGCCGCGTTTCATGCGGTTGTCGTAGTGTTGGATGTAGGCGGTCACACCGTCGCCCACTTGCAACTGCACATTGTCGGCTGCCGTGTTCTTCTTCTTGTTCTTGTACTGCGTCTCGAAATTCTGCCGCACGATGGTGCCGTGGGGTATCACATAGGCACCTAAATAGTAGGTCACGGCGGAGATGAGCACACACGATATCATATAGGGGCGCATCAGCCGCTTGAACGATACGCCGGCGGCGAGCATGGAGATAATCTCCGAGTTGCCGGCCAATTTTGACGTGAAGAATATGACCGCAATGAATACGAAGAGCGGACTGAACAGGTTGGCAAAGTAAGGCACGAAGTTGGCGTAGTAGTCGAACACGATGGCATCGAGGGGTGCGTTGTACTGCGTAAACTTATGCAGGTTCTCGTTCACGTCGAACACGATAGAGATAGAGATAATCAGGATGATGGCATAGATGTACGTGCCGATGAACTTCTTGATGATGTACCAGTCCAAACGCTTCAGCCATCCTATATGGGGCGTATGACGCCGCATCCAGTCCATGGCATTCTTTGCGCCTGTCCACCATCTTTTCCATCTGGCGGTCATCGCCTCTTTCTTCCCTTCTTTATCCGACTCCATTCTTACCTTAATATATATAAATAAGTGCGGTCTTCTACAACCTCTGTCCTAACTTCTCAATCACTTGGTTCTTCCACGCCACGAAGTCTCCCTCAATGATGTGTTTCCGCGCATCGCCCACAAGGCGCAGGTAAAAGCTCAGATTGTGGATGCTTGCTATCTGCAGGGCCAACAGCTCCTGGGCCTTGAACAGGTGGTGCAGATAGGCCTTGCTGTGGCGGCGGTCCACGGTGCAGCCCTCGGGGTCGATGGGAGAGAAGTCGTTCTCCCACTTCTTGTTGCGCATGTTCATCGTCCCTTCGTAGGTGAACAGCATGCCGTTGCGGCCGTTGCGCGTGGGCATCACGCAGTCGAACATGTCCACACCGCGGGCAATGGCCTCTAACAGGTTCTGGGGCGTGCCTACGCCCATCAGGTAGCGAGGCTTGTCCTTTGGCAGGATGTCGTTCACCACTTCTATCATCTCATACATCACCTCGGTGGGCTCTCCCACGGCCAGGCCGCCTATCGCGTTGCCGTCGGCTCCCTTGTCGCGCACGTATTTGGCTGCTTCCGTGCGCAGGTCTTTGTAGGTGCAGCCTTGCACGATGGGGAAGAGCGACTGGTGGTGGCCGTACAGGGGCTCCGTCTCGTCCATGCGCTTTATGCAGCGGTCCAGCCAGCGCTGCGTGAGCGCCAGACTGTCTTTCGCATAGCGGTAGTCGCTCTGGCCGGGGGGACACTCATCAAACGCCATCATGATGTCGGCGCCTATCACGCGCTGGGTGTCTATCACGTTCTCAGGGGTGAAGATGTGCTTCGAACCGTCTATGTGTGAGCGGAATTCGCAACCCTCTTCGCGCAACTTGCGTATGCCGGTGAGCGAGAAGACTTGAAAGCCGCCCGAGTCGGTGAGGATGGGCTTGTCCCAGGTGTTGAACTTGTGCAGACCGCCTGCCTCACGCAGTGTGGTGAGGCCCGGACGAAGGTACAGGTGGTAGGTGTTGCCAAGGATAATCTGGGCCTTCACCTCTTGCTCCAGCTCGGCGAAGTGTACGCCTTTCACGCTGCCGCAGGTGCCCACCGGCATGAAGATGGGGGTCTGTATGTCCCCGTGGTCGGTGGTCAGCACACCGGCGCGGGCATCGCTCAGGGGGTCGTTATGTGCTACGCGGAATGTCATCAGTCTTTCTCCTTCTGCGTGGCGTCGCTGTCTATCGTGAATGCAATGGGGTTCTTCACTCTCTCGTCGGTAAGCGCCACGTCCCACACGTCCTGCACGTTCTCCACATAGTGGAAGTCCACACCCTTCAGGTAGATGGCGGGAATCTCCTCGATGTCTTTCTTGTTGTCGCGGCACATCACGATGTCGGTGATGCCGGCACGCTTGGCGGCCAGTATCTTCTCCTTGATGCCGCCCACGGGAAGCACCTTGCCGCGCAGCGTGATTTCACCTGTCATGGCGATGTTCTTGCGCACCTTGCGCTGGGTGAGGGCAGAGGCGATGGAGGTGGCTATGGTGATGCCGGCGGAGGGACCGTCTTTCGGCGTCGCACCTTCCGGCACGTGGATGTGTATGTTCCAGGAGTCGAAAACGCGGTAGTCCACGCCGAGGCTGTCGATGTGGGCCTTCACATATTCCAGCGCTATCACCGCGCTCTCTTTCATCACTTCGCCCAAGTTGCCCGTGAGGGTGAGCTTGGAGCCCTTGCCCTTGCTCAGCGATGTCTCTATGAAGAGTATCTCGCCGCCTACACTCGTCCATGCCAGACCCGTCACCACGCCGGCATAGTCGTTGCCTTGGTAGATGTCGCGGTAGTAGGGGGGCTTGCCAAGCAGGTCGGCTATGTTGTCGGGACCTACCTTGTAGCTGGTCAATGCGCCTTCGCGGGCCACGGTATAGGCCATCTTGCGGAGAGCTTTGTTTATCTGCTTCTCCAACTGGCGTACGCCGCTCTCGCGCGTATACTGCTCTATGATACGCTCTAAGGCAGCCTTGTTGAACGAAGGCTTCGGTGTGAGCAGCGCCATGCCGGTGTTCTCGAGCTCGCGGGGCACAAGGTGACGCTTGGCTATCTCTATCTTCTCCTCTGTGATGTAGCCGCTCACCTCTATCACCTCCATGCGGTCAAGGAGCGCACGCGGTATCGTGTTCAGGTCGTTGGCGGTGGCTATGAAAAGCACCTTCGAGAGGTCGTAGTCCACGTCAAGGTAGTTGTCGTGGAAGGCGTTGTTCTGCTCGGGATCCAGCACCTCGAGCAGCGCCGATGCCGGGTCGCCGTTGATGGTGTGCTGTGTCACCTTGTCTATCTCATCGAGGATGAACACGGGATTCGACGAACCGGCACGCTGGATGCTCTTGATGATACGGCCGGGCATGGCACCGATGTAGGTGCGGCGATGACCGCGTATCTCCGACTCATCGTGCAGACCGCCGAGCGACATGCGCACGTACTTGCGCTTCATGGCAGAGGCGATGCTCTTGCCCAGACTCGTCTTGCCCACGCCCGGAGGACCGTAGAGGCACAGGATGGGCGATTTCAGGTCGCCGCGCAGCGACAGCACCGCCATGTATTCGAGTATGCGCTCCTTCACCTTCTCCATGCCGTAGTGGTCCTGGTTCAGGATGCGCTCGGCACGCTTCAGGTTCAGGTCGTCTTTCGTATATTCGTTCCACGGCAGCGACACCATCGTCTGAAGGTAGTTCATCTGGATGCTGTAGTCGGGACTCTGCGGGTTCAGCATGTCCAGCTTGTCAAGCTCCTTGTAGAAAGTGCGCTCCACTTCCTCGCTCCACAGCTTTTCCCTGGCCTGCTCCACAAGGCTCAGGCGTTCGGGCGAACCTTCGCCGCCGCCAAGCTCTTCCTTCAGGTTCTTGATTTGTTGCTGGAGGAAATATTCACGCTGCTGTTCGTCGATGTCCTCGCGCGTGCGGGTGCGGATGTCTTGTTTCAGCTCGTTGAGCTGCATCTCGCGGTTCACCGTCTTCAGTGTCTCCATCACCCGCTCCGTCAGGGTGGAGCAGGTGAGCAGGTGTATTTTCTGCTCGGGACTGAAGGGCATGTTCGAGCAGATGAAGTTGAGCGCTATCACATCGTTCGAGATGTTCTTCAGCGCAAAGAGGGCCTCGTCGGGGATGTCCTCGTTCTTCTTCACATACTCTACGCAACAGTCGCGAAGTGCTTCCATCGCGGTCTTGAACTCGCGGTCTCTCACCGAAGGCACCACTTCCCTGATGGGGGTGATCATGCCCTTCAGGTGGGGCTCCTGTTCCGTGATGCTGTCAAGGTGGCATTTCGACAGACCCTGCACGATGACCGTCACGTTGTCGCTTTGGGGCATGTCGAGCACGCGGATAATCTTGGCGCACACACCATACTCGTACAGTTCATCTTTGTCCGGTTCCTCCACCGACGGGTCTTTCTGGCAAAACACGCCCAGTATCTGGTTGCTGTTTCGCCGCATTATTTCTCTCACCAACTTCAGACTGGCTGGCCTCCCTATGAGCACAGGTGCCACCACACCGGGAAACAGCACCATGTTTCGTGTGGCAAGAATGGGTACCAAGCCTTCTACGCTCGTATCGAAAAGACTCTGGATGTCACCTTCATAGTCGGCTATCATCTGAAAGGGGTTGTTATTGTTTCTGTCCATTTCTTATCCTCTAATTGTCCTGTAATTAATAAAGCGGCCAATTAGTTTGCAAAGGTACGAATAAGCGAGAACAATCGGAAAGAAAAACCTTTTTTTCTTTCAAGATTGTCGAGCGACAGTACCTTCGGCGCAGCCAAAGGTACGAATAAGTGAGAGAAAAGCCAAATTTTATTTGAGCTTTTCCGAGCG
>CAJONT010000236.1 GCA_905235975.1 uncultured Prevotella sp. | reverse complement strand
TGTAAGAAGGATGTATCGCAATGCAGGATACTACTTTTCGTCGGAACCGATGACCTTCCAGATGAGGGAAGCGAGTGCGCCACCCACTAACGGACCCACGATGAACACCCAAATCTCATTGAGTGCCTGTCCACCCTGGAAGAGAGCCGGACCGATGGAACGTGCGGGGTTGACCGACGTGCCGGTAAAGCGGATGCCCACAAGATGGATAAGGATGAGCGACAAGCCGATGGCCAGTCCGGCAAAGTTGCCGGCACCCTTCTTGGCATCGGTAGTGCCCAGCACCACAAGCACGAAGAGCGTGGTGAGCACAATCTCCACGATAAGACCGTTGGTCACACCGTAGCTGCAAGCGTTGGCACCGGTAAGCGTAGTGGACGACAGCGGATCGCCGGCCACGGTAGACGTAATGCACCAGAGAACGACAGAAGCCAGGATAGCGCCTATCACCTGGAAAATCATGTAGAAGCCACAGTCCTTTGCACTCATACGTCCGCTCAGGAATACACCCAGACTAATGGCCGGATTGATATGGCATCCAGAGATACCACCGATGGTATAGGCCATTGCCACCACTGAGAGTCCGAAGGCTACTGCTGTGCCTACCACTGAAGCAGTATTATCCGTTCCACAAGCCAAAGCTACTGCCGTGCCGCATCCGAGAAAGGTGAGCACAAATGTTCCAATCAATTCTGCTAAATACTTTTTCATAATGTATAAAATTTATAAGTTACCAAACATGTTGAGAATCTTTGCAAATATAAGTAAAAACTTTTTTATATGCAAAATTTTAATAAATTTTTTATAAAAAATGTGACTTTTGGCCTTTTCTTTCTAAAAGGGTCAAAAAAAAGGAGTACCGCCGTACTCCAACCTTTGTTAACCTTAAATCTAATACTATGAAAAACACATTGCAAAGATAAAGGTTTTTTCCGCCAAATGCAAGAAATCGTAAGAGAAATTGCGAAAATAGTTCTAATCCTTGATTTAAATCAATGAAAAAGTAACAATTTCGTTAAGAAAGGAGGTTTCTTGCTTTCATTTCCAAATATTTGTTCACTGTATCGACAGAGAGTTTCTCCGGTGTAGTCAACAGCGAAGCGATGCCCTGCTGTTCCAATTTGCTTGCTATGAGGCGCCGCTCGTAGAGGAATTTCTCGCCCACCACATGTTGATAGTACTCAAGGGTTGATTCGGCCGGCGAGAGAGTATAGGCTGCCAGTTCTGCATCTTCGAAGAAGACGACGAGCAGTCGGTGCCTGCGGTTTAGTTCACGCAGGTAGTGCATCTGCCGGTTGAGCGCATTGATACTGGTGAAATTTGTGTAAAGAATAAGAAGACTTCTGCGATTGAGCATTTGACTTATCTTTCGGCACAGCATGGAGTAGTCCGACTCACCGAAGACCGTCTGCTGACTGTAAAGGCTTTCCATAATGCGTCGCATCTGGGAAGGCTGCCTTGATGCCGGTATGAAGGTGGAGAACGTGTCAGCGAAGGTTACGAGTCCGGCATTGTCTTGCTTGTTTACCGCCACATAAGACAGTATGAGACTGGCATTGATGGCATAATCGAGCAGTGTCATCCCCCTGAAAGTGGGCTGCATGGTTCGTCCCATGTCGATGACGGAAAAAATTTGCTGTGCACGTTCCTCCTGATAGACATTGACCATGAGTTGATGCCGCCGCGCGGATGCCTTCCAGTTGATGGTGCGGTAGTCATCGCCCTTGACATAATCTTTGATGTGTTCAAAATCGGTGTTATTGCCCACACGCCGAATGCGTTTCATGCCTATATGGTTGAGATGCTGCGTAGAGAGCAACTGCGACTGCTTGAGCATGAGGTAAGAAGGATAGACCTTTACAGACACTGGCTCACCGCCGGTAAAGCGGCGACAGAACAAGCCCACTGCCGTAGTGGCAAATACCCTGACCAGGCCAAACTGATAGATGCCGCGCTCCACGGGCCGCAGTGCATAGTCGCACTCGCCGGTCTTTCCCCCTTCCAAGCAGAGGGTAAGGCTCAGGTCACGTTTCTGGAAGGCAAAGGGAATCTCGTCGATGACAGAGAGGTGCAGTTTGAACGGTGAAGCATTGTACACCCGAATGGTCACGTCGTTGTCGTCGCCGTTGGAGAAACGTGTGCCACAAATACGGCTCACCGCCACCTGCCCCTTTGTATAGAGCGCGACACCCTCAGCAGCCGTGACAAGCACGAGCAGCAACAAGGCTCCCTTCCCCACCGTGAAGACAAACGGGAAGAAATGCCCCATGCACATGAGCAGCACGACCATGACGGCACAAAGAAAGAAACGACGGGTGAGAAACATACCAACCGACAATGAGAAAGACTACTACTTGGGAATTTCCACCGACTCAAGGAGACTCTTCACCACCCGGGCCTCGGAGAGGCCCTCCATCTCAGCTTCTGCCGAAAGGATGAGGCGGTGCCGCAACACAGCCTCTGCCACGTACTTCACATCGTCGGGTATCACGAAGTCGCGTCCCTGCAGCACGGCATAGGCCCTGGAGGCCCGCAGCAGCGATACGGCAGCCCTCGGCGAGGCACCCAGATATACGGCTTTGTGCGTGCGAGTGAGCTGAACGAGTTGTGTCATGTACTTGAGCAGGCTCTCCTCCACTGTCACCTGGCCCATCATGCCCCTGAATTGGAGCAGTTCATCCTTGGTAAGGACAGGTGTGACATCGTTCAGTTTTACAAGGTCGGCATTCTCCTGGTGGCGCTTCAGTATGAGTATTTCGTCATCGAGCGAAGGATAGCCGATGACAATCTTCATAAGGAAGCGGTCTATCTGCGCCTCTGGCAACTTATAAGTGCCCTCCTGCTCTACAGGATTCTGTGTGGCGATGACGGTGAACAGCGGTCCCATGCTGTGGCATACACCGTCGATGGTGGCTTGCCTCTCCTCCATCACCTCAAAGAGAGCCGCCTGCGTCTTGGCAGGAGCCCTGTTTATTTCGTCGGCCAGCACGATGTCGGAAAAGACAGGTCCGGCGTGGAAATCGAACTCCGACGTCTTCATATTGAACACCGTGGTGCCAAGCACGTCGCTCGGCATGAGGTCGGGTGTGAACTGCAGGCGGCTGAAGCGGGCATCGATGAGGCGCGCCATGAGGCGTGCCGTCAGCGTCTTGGCCACACCCGGCACACCCTCGAGCAACACATGGCCGTCGGCCAGAATGGCGGTGAGCAGCATGTCAACGGCTCCGCTCTGTCCTACTATCACCTTGTCGATAGACATCCTTAGTTGGTTTATCTTCTCGGAGAAGGCTGTGAGATCCATTCTCATTGGGGTATTCTCTTCCATATTGAAGTTATTGATTGTTATTGTTTGCTGTTGCATAAAAGATGTAGTTACATCTGCCCGCATCGGGAGAGCAGATCGTTCATGTCATCGATGAGGCGGCGGAGGACAACATCGTTGGGCACATCGGCACCATCGACATACTGCCAGATTCGTTTCATCCTCTCCTCCACCACGTCAGCAGGCACATCGGCAGTACGGGCCAAGAGGGCGACGAGTTCACCTTCCCGACTTCTGTCACCGAGGTCGATGAGTTGGTTGCGTCGCAATTGTTCACAGAAATAAGTATATTTCTTTTGCAAGAGGTCGTTTCGGTCGTGCTGCTGGTAGTAGATATTGCCCACGAGCTGCACAAATTCCAGTGAGCGGTTGCGTTTCGGCTCCACATAAGGAATGACACGCTGCCGTCGCTTCGCCAGGAAGAGCATGAAGAGCAGCAACGCCCCTACGGCGGTAAAGAGCGCCCATCTAAGGGGGGTATGTTCGAGCAAGTACCGCAGGGGAGAGTCTGAGGCAGTGCCATAATCCCTGTCGTAATAAGAACTATAATAACTACTCAAGCGTATCACGGGATTGTCGTCGATGAGTTCGAGCAACTGGCTCTGATAGCGACAGAGTTGCGGGTCGAGTGCTGCGTAGTTGGTGAAGAGATACGGGGTGCTCACTATGTATAATTGTCCCTTTCCATAATTCCTTACAGCCGCGACAGGATGTTCAACCTCCTTATTATCCTCCGTGTACAGAGAAGAGAACAACGGTTTCCATTTTTTGTTTTCGATAAGCAAAGAACTCTCAATGAGATAGGGATTCACTTCATATTTGGCCGGTTTTATTTTCCCATAGGGTGGGTCGGAAGTCTGCAGCACCTGATGCTGTTTTTCTTTAAAAGCGATGGTCATACTTTCCACTCTTAGGACATAATTGCCTATGAGTTCTAATCCAAACGCATCAGAATAATCCTGTTCTTCAGAATAATATTCATCCTCGTCAGAGGATACTTCATCATTATAAAATGAAAAATCTCCCACCACCAGCATCAATTTATTTCCTTTTTTCACGAAGTCTTTCAGCCTATCTACATTCCATGGGTATCCCAAATACATACTACGCCTGACGAGGAGAATTGAGGACGGTCCTTGCATTTCCTCAATCTCGTTGAATGGTACATCAAGGAAGCGATATCCATTGGGAGATGTTGATGCCGCGATGCTGTCGAACAGCATGCACCCCATAGGCTCATCACTATCATGTTCGAAGTAGTTGTAACTCTCTTCCCAGTCAAAAGAACGAAGGGACTTACGCACACGGACAATACCCAAAATGACGAGCACTATGGCAACGAGTATAAGGATATTGCGTTTCATGACTCACCCCCTTCCTCTTTTTCAACCGTCTGGGCCAGGCTGTCGGCACTTCTGTAAAGCGATTCAGAGGCTGTATACTTGCCATAGCGTACCCTCAGAAAATGTTGTGTGAGTTTGCTGAAACTGCTGTTGTGCACCTCGCGGGCATATTGTGCCGGTGTCTTGAATATTTTCCATTCCACCCTTCCCTTGTCGACGAGGGTGCGCAGGGTGGACAAGTAACGGATGCGCAATGCCTCGTCATAGTCGCCGCGAGCGAGAGCCTGTTCCAATTCCGAGGTAAAATTGATTTCATAGATATTGTCAGCCTCGTTGAAAGCCTGTTTCTGCAGTTGGCGGTAGGAGCCGAAGAGACCATTTCGGTACATCCACACGAAGAGCAATGCTGCCAGCACACATCCCAATAGAATCCACACAAAGGCAGGTATCTCTATCAAGAATTTCAAAATGTGACCAAGGAATTTGACTACAGCATCTATGATTCCGTCAAGGTTGATTATTTTGTCATTTATATCCTCCTCCGCCACATACGCCTCTCCGTCAGGAAGATGCAGCCCCCGCATGTAGTGATAATCATTACGGAATTCTTCCCGCAACGAATCGTTGAGCATGATTTGGCAAAGTATCTGTCTCATCCTGTCGCTTTCGTCTTAGAGGTTTTCAAAATTGTCAATGTCATCGGAAAGGGTACGGTCGGCATTTTCCTCGTCGGCACTTCCATAGAGGAAACTGACAGCCAGTACCACAAAGGAGCAACCCATGAGGAAGGCATAGATTACAGAAGCCATGTCTACGACACACAGTATGTCCCAAAATCCCACTTTAAACGATTCGCCCAGTAATCCCAAGAACTCACTCAAGAAGGCCAACAGGGTGCAGGGGAGTTGGAAGGAGAGACCCACCATGAATGCTATCGACATCATGAACAGCAATGTGCCGGCCAGTTTGAACCAATATTTGAACCCATACCTCACAGCCTTTTCGACACCATTGAAAATGCCGTTACCGCCAAGGGTCAGCGAAGGCAAGACAAAGCACAGGGGCGGCATGAAGACCACCAGAAGCATTATTCGATAGGCAGAAGTGTTCACGAAGGTTGCCACCATCCATATCACAGCGCACAAGAGTGTGGTTGCCAGCAGCACCTTGACAAAAGGCGGAAAGGCCATTGTGACGATTTTCCTCCATGAAAGGCTGTCGGCATCCTGTTCCAGATACTTCCGGAGCAGTGACACCGAGAAGAGCGACGCGAGGAAGATTCCCGGTAAGAGATAGATGACGTCACCACCATACCTGAACGCTCGGAACACAATTTTGGTAATGTGTTCGTAACCATCCATCTTCTTGTTCGGCAACAAGACCAAAGCCACCACAACGGCATAGGGCAACAGATAGAGCAGTGAGGCTTTGAGCCACGCAGCACGGTTCTGGCGCACGAAGTCGAAGGCAGCCTCCATGCTTTGGTTCAAAGAGCGCCGGGTGAAGAATTCTATCTTATCTTGGGGATACATCGCGGTGGCGTTTTATGGGCAGCAACACATAGTAGAACACGATGAATGCGGCCGAACCAAAAATAACGAGAAGGCGGAAGGCATTGCCGATATGGGTGTAACGTGTAAGGAACCCCTCGATAAAGGCCGCCACAATGAAGATGGGGATGGTAGACACCAACAACTTGATGGAGTGGCGTCCGGCGACAAGGAAGGAGCGCGTACGGCTATAGGTGCCCGGAAAGAGCCATCCGTTGCCAAGTACAAAGCCAGCACCACCCGCAATGACAATAGAGGACAGTTCGAGCGTTCCGTGGAGCATAGTGGCCAAAAGGCAACTTCCGAGGAGCCCGCGTTGAAAGAAAAAGGCGTGGAAGGCACCTATTATAATCGCATTTTTGAGTAAAAAGATACCCGTGAAGATGCTGGTGAAGACACCCATTACGAAGACATAGAAGGCCACATTCAAATTGTTGAGGGTGATACAGAGAAACATACTGGTATGCGGTTGTGAACCGTATATCCCCATAGGCTCACCAGCCTGGATGTTCTCCTCTGTTACTTCCATGTAATCACGCCCCAAGATAAGTTCAGGAAAAGACGCATCGCCCAAGGTGGAGCCCACCCCAATAAGATAGCCCACGACGAAGACGACAAGCGCGGCAAGAAGAGCCTTGCGGTTTTCATAGACAGCAAGCGGGATGTCGTGGGTCCAGTAGTGGACAACATGGCGCCACCTTCCGGGATGATGCTGGTACACACTGTTGTGCACAGCAAGTGCCAAGTGGTTGAGATACCCCACTATGCGAGAATCGGGGAAATGGGTCCGCGCAAAGGCAAGGTCGGCCATGATGTCGGTATAACCCTCGCTTATCTCATCGGGGGTCGTAAACAGTTTGTCATCGATCATCAGCTCAATCTTTTGCCACTTCTCGTAATTCTGCCTAACAAATGAAGCTTCTGTCAAGAGATTTTTCTTTTTTAGTAAAAGGATTTGCAAATATAAAGAGTTCTTTTTATTTTTGCAAATATAAAATCAAAAAATATGGCACAGACCAGAATATTGACCAGTGAAAATGTGATGTTGGAACAAACGGCAGCAAGTTTGTTTCAGCGTGGCATGGCA
>CAJONT010000235.1 GCA_905235975.1 uncultured Prevotella sp. | reverse complement strand
TCCACCGAGCGCTTCAGGAAGGCATCTAAGGCGGCGCCTTTCAGCATGCCGTTCTGCAGCAGTGCGAGGTCTATGAGCTGGTGAACCACAGCATTCTCTTTTGCATAGTCGGCTATCAGCTGGCGGCGCTTGTCTTGCTGCTCCCTGATGGCCTTCTCTGTGGCTTCCATGTCGGCCTTCTCCTCGGCGGTCACTTCCTCAGGCTTCTTCTTGTCCTGCTCCTGCTGAAGCACGGCCTTGCGGGCCTCCTGACCGCGAATCTCGGCCTCCACCGGCTTGAGGGCCTCGGTGGTCTTCTCCTCCATGTCGCTGATTACACGCGTGATAAGGGGATGGTCGCAGTTCAGCACCATCGTATAGGTGTCGGGCATCTGGGCGTAGAAGGCCATACCGCTCTGGTAGCGGCTCATGTCTTTCATGCGGCGCATATATTCACTCTGCGTCAGCACCACGGGAGCCGTCTCGCCGCCTAAATGCTGCACCTCTACGTTGAAGTGGGCCTTCTCCATCTTCGGTGCCTGTGAACGGAAGGTCTCCTCCACATTCTTGCGCACATTCTCGGCCAACTCCACCTTCTGCTCGTCCTCCTTCTGGATAAGGCGGCTCAGGATGTCGGCGTCCACACGGGTGAAACGGCTCTTCTCAAACTTCTGCTCCAAAAGCGACACGACGGGGGTGTCAAGGTCGCCGTCAAGCAGCAGCACATGGTAGCCCTTGGCCTTCGCAGCCTCGATGTAGCTGTACTGCTCTTCCTTGTTGTTGGCATAGAGATACACGGTCTGGCCGTCCTTGTCGGTCTGGGCGTCCTTTATCAGCGCACTGTACTCCTCGAAGGTGTAGTAGGTGCCGTCGGTGTCCTTGAAAAGGGCAAACTCCTTGGCCCTGTCGTAGAAATCGTCCTGCGTCAGCATGCCGTAGTTGATGAATATCTTCAGCGAGTCCCACTTCTCCTCGAAGTCCTTGCGGTTCTCCTTGAAGATGCTGCTCAGACGGTCGGCCACCTTCTTCGTGATATACGACGAAATCTTCTTCACGTTGGCATCGCTCTGCAGATACGAACGGCTCACGTTCAGGGGGATGTCGGGGGAGTCGATCACACCGTGGAGCAGGGTGAGGAACTGTGGCACAATGCCTTCCACTTCATTGGTCACGAACACCTGGTTGCAGTACAGCTGTATCTTGTTCGGCTGAAGCTCGATGTTCGACTGGATGCGGGGGAAGTAGAGGATACCTGTCAGGTTGAAAGGATAGTCCACGTTCAGGTGTATCCAGAAGAGGGGCTCGTCCTGCATGGGGTAGAGCACACGGTAGAAACTCTTGTAGTCTTCGTCTTTCAGCGTGCTCGGCGCTTTCACCCAAAGGGGCTCCACGGCGTTGATGATGTTGTCGGCGTCGGTGTCCACCATCTTGCCGTCTTTCCACTCCTGCTTCTTGCCGAAGGCGATGGGAACCGACATGAAGAGGCTGTACTTGCGCAGCAGCTCTTCTATCTTGCCCTTCTCCAAAAATTCCTTGCAGTCGTCGGCTATGTAGAGGATGATGTCGCTGCCGCGGTCGGCTTTCTCTGTGTCCACAATCTCGAAGGCAGGACTGCCGTCGCAGCTCCATTTCACGGCCTGGGCGTCATCGCAGTAACTGCGCGTCACGATTTCCACCTTCTTGCTCACCATGAAGGCGCTGTAGAAACCGAGACCGAAGTGCCCGATGATGGCATTGGCATTGTCCTTGTATTTGTCCAAGAAATCGGTCACGCCAGAGAAGGCTATCTGGTTGATGTACTTGTCTATCTCTTCTTCCGTCATGCCCACACCGCGGTCGCTGATGGTGAGCGTGCCCTTTTCTGCGTCCAGCGAAACGCGAATCGTCAGGTCGCCGAGGTCGCCCTTGAAATCGCCGCGGGCTGTAAGGGTTTTCAACTTCTGAGTGGCATCCACTGCGTTCGATATCATCTCACGCAGGAAAATCTCATGGTCTGAATAGAGAAATTTCTTGATAACGGGGAATATATTCTCCGTCGTTACTCCAATGTTTCCTTTTTGCATAATATTATAATATGTATTCTGTTGTTGTCACACCATTCTGTGGTTTTCTTTCGCATTATACGTTGCAAATAGTGTGCCAAACGAAATTATTGCCATTTTTATCACAGTCTTATACCGAAATGTCGCATTTTAGGCGACATTTCTGACTTTTTGTAAAAAATGCATGTTATTTTTTAAAGAAAATATTGTCTGTTTACAATTATTGTGTAATTTTGCAAACAGAATAGTAAAAATTTATCTTCACTACTGTAAAAGACAGTATGAAGTTCAATAGGTTTTTTTAAGGTTACCCCCGGCATTAGTAGTGATACCAGTGTCGGGGATTTTTTTATGTGGCACACCCTTTGCGGGTGTGCCACACAGACGAAATGACAGACAGGGCTGCCTGATAGGTTCTTATTTCAACGGAGTCTCCTTATTTCAACGGAGCCTCTTTCAGAATGCTGAGCAGGTGATCCCACACCATCTGTACCGTGGGGATGTGAAGACGCTCATCGGGGGTGTGCACGCCGCGAAGCGTGGGACCAAACGACACCATGTCCATGTCGGGATAGCGCTCGGAGAACAAACCGCACTCCAGTCCGGCGTGGATGCCGAGCACCTTCGGCTCCTTGCCGAAGATGTTGCGGTAGGTGTCCACCACCACCTTCGTCAGCTCACTGTTCGGATTCATCTTCCAGGCGGGATAGCCGTCGCCCTGTTCCACCTCGGCACCGGCCAACTCAAAGACCGACTTGATGGTGTCGGCCATGTTGCGGAGGTTGCTCATCACATTGCTGCGCTGGCTCGACACAATTGTCACCTCGTCGGCTGTCGACTGCACGCTGGCCACATTGCTCGAAGTCTCCACAAGCCACGACAGTTCTTCGTCTTGGCACATGGCAAACACGCCGTTGTCCATGGCCTGCAGGGCAAGCACGAAACGCTTCGAAATATCGGCGGGGAAGACGGGCTCGGCAGGGGCGCTCTCAATGGCAAACTCCATCGTCGTGTCGGTCACGTGGAACTCGTCGGCCACCTCGCTCACAAACACGTTCCAGTCGGCCACGGCCTGCTCCTTCTTGTCGGCGGGCAGACAGAACACCACCACACCGTCGCGCGGGATGGCGTTGTGCATCTTGCCTGAGTTGAACTGTGCCACGCGGGCTCCGTAGCGCGACTGCACCTTATAGAGGTAGCGGGTCAGTATCTTGATGGCATTGGCGCGCTTCTTGTTGATATCGTCGCCGGAGTGACCGCCGTTCAGACCCTTCAGCGAGGCTTTCAGGAAGAAAGCGTCGGCAGGGGCTTCCTCACGGGCGAAGGCAAACTTGGCTTGCGTGGTGATGCCGCCGGCACACGACACGAAAATCTGTCCCTCGTCTTCCGAGTCGAGGTTTATCAGCATCTTGCCCGTCATGAAACCGGGCTTCATTCCCATGGCACCGGTCAGACCGGTCTCCTCGTCGCGGGTGAACACGCACTCTATGGGGCCGTGGGCCACATCGTCGCTGTCCAAAAGGGCAAGCTCTATCGCACATCCTATGCCGTCGTCGGCGCCCAAAGTGGTGCCGCGCGCCTTCAGCCACTCGCCATCCACATACGTCTGGATGGGGTCGTTGTCAAAGTCTATCTCCACGTCTACGAGCTTGTCGCACACCATGTCCATGTGGCTCTGAAGCACCAGGGTGGCACGGTCTTCATAACCGGGGGTGGCTCCCTTGCGTATCAGCACGTTGCCGGTCTCGTCCACAAGGGTTTCCAAACCGCGCTCGGCACCGAACGACTTCAAGTAGTTTATCATTTTCTCTTCTCGTTTCGAAGGACGCGGAATGGCATTGATACGGGCAAAGTGCTCAAACACGCGCTGCGGGGTCAATTCTGCATTTTTCATTGTCTCTATTTTTGTTATGGATTGTTGTGTGTCTTTTCTTTTTAACAAAAATCGCAAATACATCGGCTTTTTCTTCGCATAATCGATTTTTTGCACTATCTTTGTTGCCGATTTGTGGGAGACTCATCTGGGCTCACCCACAATGCAACCGCAAAGATAAATAAAATGTGGCAAACTTTACTCTTTAGCGTGTTAATTATTGCTATCGCAATGGCATTATTGGCTGTCAAGGTAATCCTGAAGAAGGGAGGAACCTTCGCTTCCATGCACATTCACGACAGCAAAGCCATGAAAGAGCGAGGCATTCACTGTGTGATCGACCAGGACCGGGAAGCACGACAACGCAAAGGGGGCGTCGCCGAAAGGGTGGAACGCAACGACAGCGCCACGAAGAAAGAATAATCATAAACAACAAACATAACAC
>CAJONT010000234.1 GCA_905235975.1 uncultured Prevotella sp. | reverse complement strand
GGTGAATTTATGTCCCGCCTACACAAAACCATTAACCATTATGCGAAACTCAAATCTTTACAGATATACCCGTCAGGCAGTATGCCTTTCTTTATTTGTGGCGCTGGCAGTATCATGCAGCCCTGTGGAAGAGATATCACAACCGACGACACTGGCAGAACTGCTGCCCTTGTTCACCGCAGAGAATGTACCAGAGAACGGTCCCGACGAAGACTTGAACCTTGGCGGCCCGTTCGGCTGGATGACAGACAGTGTGACCCAAAGTGCCGACCTTCCCGGTGAGGGCCTTGCCCGCTACCCCATGATATACATCGGCGAGGGATACAACCGTATCTTCATTGTCGATGACGGCAAGGTGGTATGGAAGTATGACACTGGCGACGGCAATGAGTTGGACGACATCTGGATGCTAAAAAACGGCGACCTGCTGTTCACCCGTATGTATTGGGCAGCCAAGGTGACTCCCGACAAGCGTCAGGTATGGCGTTACGACTGCAAGGAAGGAGAAGAGATTCACACCATCCAGCCCGTTGGCGACGACGAGGCCGTGATGCTTGTCAACTCCCATCCCGCCCGTCTGGTGCGTTTCAACCACCAAACCGGTACCATCGTGTGGGAGAAGGACTTCACCTTCACCGACGAGGGAACACACTTGCAGAGTCGCCGTATGCGTATTACCAAGGACAACACGCTGCTGCTCTGTTATCTCACGGAGCACAAGGTGGTGGAATACTCGCTCGACAACTTTGAGCCGATTCGCGAATTCAAGGTCGACAAGCCCTGGGCAGCCATCCGTCTGAAGAACGACAACACGCTGATTACCCTTGAAAACGAGAAGCGTACCATTGAGGTAGACAAGAACGACAGCATTGTATGGGAAATCAGCCTAAGTGAGTTGCCCGAGGCCTACCGTTTGGCCGACTGTCAGAGTGTGTGTCGCCTTCAGAACGGCAACACGATACTCTGTTCGCGCGGCGACAACGGCAAGAGTCCCCAACTTGTGGAGGTAACCCCTGAGAAAGAAGTGGTGTGGGTTGTGAAAGACTGGCAGCATTTAGGTCCTGCCACAAGCGTTCAGATACTGAGCGAGGAGGGCCTCTCAGAAAATCCCGGTGACCTTGAAAGGTAACGTTCCTTTCCTACATCTTAAATAATAACCGATGTGTCGACAAAAAAATGCCAGCTTGGGCAATAAAAAAGTCGAGACATCGGTTATTTTAAAAATCAATGTGCAGCTAAATAGAATAACATTTATGTCATATCAGCAGAGAATCCTACGATTGGTATTGGTGATGAGTCTCCTCATGGTTGCCATCACCAAACTTTCTGCCTATAACCTGAGAAGGATTACGAACTTGGACGGTCTCTCAAGCGGTTCTGTCACCTCATTAGGTCAGACACCCAACGGTCTGATGATGTTCGGTACGATAGCCGGTTTGGACTTTTACGACGGTTCAAAGGTATGGACAATGAAATCGGATTGGAACAATGCTTTTATGCAGAACAACCTGATAGAAGACATAGCCTTCGTGCCTGATGATGAGATTTGGGTGCTGACCAGTCATGGTCTGTGCCTCATCATCAACAAGGGCAAACACATAAAGACATACCCCCAGTTTAAAGGTATTCGTCGCATAAGCGTCAACGAAAATGGCGAAGCCTTCATGCTTGACGACGGCATACTGCACTACTGCGACAAAAAAAGAGAATTCCGCCAGTTGAGTCTGCCAGACCTGAACACCGACGGCATGCGTGGCTTTGTAGTCACCGGAAAATATCTATATATATTCCATCAGGCCGGTATCATGCGTTACCATCTGACGATGGAAGACGATGAATATCACATCGGGAAAAGGGAGTTACTTGACCGCATGTCGGTAAGGACAGCCTGTGTGCATACAGGCAGCATTTATCTGACCGACGAAAACGACCAGCTATACCGCTATGACCTTCGTACCGGCTACAAGCGTCCCATAATATCCCTTCAGAAAGAGACGGCAGTAAGAGGCAAGGTGTCGGATGTACTTGAATTCAAGAGCAAGCTTTTCATTGCCTTCTCCAACCACGGTGTTTCGGTTTTGGACCTCCAGAAAAAAGAGCAGACACTGACGTTTCTTGACATCGACACCGGTATTTTCCGCTTGCTGAAAGACCGTATTGGCGACATAGTATGGATAGCCACCGACGGTCAGGGTGTGTATATGTGCTGTGACGAGCCCTACACGCAACGCTCGTTTACCGATGAAAAGATGAACATAGGTGTTTCATGCCCCATCCGTACCATATATAAAGATCGCAACCAAACCCTCTGGGTGGGTACGAAAGGCGACGGTCTGGTGATGTTCCCCAATCCTACGCCCTCGACTCGTACGCCCTCAATAGTGCTCAACAAAGACAATTCCCCTCTTCAAAGCAACGTCATATTCAAGCTAAAAGAATCGAGCAAAGAAGGTTTCTGGATATGCTGTGACAACGGTTTGAGCTATGGTATAGCCACGCCCTCCGACATCAGGTCGGTGCCCTCCGACATGCCGATACAACAGATACAGGATGTCTATGAACAAGATGGGAAGTTGTGGATTATCTCATTAGGCTATGGCATCTATTGTTCAGACATTGTCTATAACGGGCGTTATCCACAACTTGTGAACACCCGGCATTACATAGTGGACAATGGGAAGATATCTTCGAACTATTTCATCAGCATGGTCCGTGATAAGAAGGGCAGATGGTTTTTCGGTAACCGTGGCAAAGGCATTTTCACTATTGAGAACGACCAGTTGGTAAGCATACCGCGATGGGAAAAGAAGTATGACAACCCTCTTTTTTATGACATATATGCCCTGCTGCCTGTGGGCGACGACCTATGGATAGGCACGGGTGGCGGCATACTGGTGTGCCGCAATGACAAAATCACGTCGCTGATAGATATAGAGAAAGGTTTGCCGAATAACAACATCCGTGCCATGATTAAAGGTATGGACGGCAAGATATGGGTTACGACGAACAAGGGCATAGCCATTTTGTCTCCCACAGAAGAGATTATCAAGGTATACGGCAAGAAAGGCGAGTTGGAGATTCTTGAATACAGTGGCGGTGCAGCATCGTTATACGACAACATATTATACCTCGGAGGCACCAACGGTGTAACAATCTTCCTGTACGATGCCAATGTCATCAACCAGCCCCATCCTTTGCATCTTTACTTTGACAACATTTATTTCAACAATATCGCTGATAACATCAATTTTTATCTTAACACCGACGGTGACGAGCAAACGTTAAGACTCAATTCGCAGCAGCGTTCTTTCGGTATCAGCATGACATCGCTGGACTATCTGAACGAAAGTACGAATAATTATTATTACCATTTATCGGGTAGCGACGAATGGATAGACAACGGTTGGAACAACATCATCACCTTTACCGAGCTGTCGTACGGCAAACATATCTTGTATGTGAAATACAAGAACCTTTCAACGGGTGAAGAGAGCCCAGAGTTCCGCTTAACCATTCTAATAGCCACGCCGTGGTACCGCACCACAGCCGCCAAGTTTCTCATCCTGCTTCTCGCAATAGCCGTTGCATGGCTACTCATACACAGGTGGTTGAGACAGCAACATGAGCGGCAGTTAGTAGAGACAGAGCGGCAGAACCAAATAGCCCGCGACAAGCTATATGAAGACAAGTTGCAGTTCCTGACCAATGTGGTGCATGAGCTGAACACCCCCCTCACCTTGATTTACGGCCCCTGCGAGCGCATCCTCTCCCATGAGTCGAGCAGTTCGTTCGTAAAGAAATATGTACAGCAAATCATCAAGAATCTTCAGCGTCTGAACATTCTGATACAGGAGATTATCGACTTCCGCCGTATCACAACCGGCCATCTCGTCATACAAACACACCGCGTGAACGTATCATCGCTTATGGAAGGTTACACCGAGGCGTATATTGAGATGGCAGAACGTTATCATATACAGTACGACTGTACGATAGCGAAGGATGTGATTTGGAATTCCGACGAGAGAGCCCTTGCCCGAATTGGAAACAACTTGATTTCGAATGCCTTCAAATATACGAAGCCCGGCGGGACCATCCGTGTGAAATTCAGTGAAGAAGACGGCAATATCGTGCTCAGTGTGTACAACACCGGTTCCGGCATATCAGAAGAAGAGCAGCAGCATATTTTCGACTACTTCAGCGTGTTCAAGAGTTCGTCGGAGAGCAGCAACGGCGAACAGACATCCCGCAATGGCATCGGCATGGCCATCTGCTACAATACGGTGAAATTGCTTGGCGGTAGCATCAAGATAGACAGCAAGGAGGGCGAATATGCCTGCTTCATCGTCACCCTACCTCCTCGCGACCTTCCGGAAGGCACACCCGCCGACCAAGAGCCCATTGACAGGAACTATCTTTCGAAACTGTCGATATTCAATTCTCCTGTCTTAAAGGCACCCGCCGTAGAGAAGAAGCCCACCCGAGCAAAACATTTCACTGGTGAGACAGCCCCAACCATCCTTCTGATAGACGACAACCAAGAGATTTTAGACATGGTGAGCGACGGTCTGAAGGACTACCACCTGCTAACGGCTCACAACGGCGATGAAGGCTTTGAGCGCATGAAAGATGAGCAGCCCGACCTAATCATCACCGACCTGATGATGCCCGGCACCGACGGTCTCGACTTCATTCAGCAGGTGAAGCAGAACCGCCATACGATGCACATCCCCTTGATTATCCTTTCGGCCAAATCGTCGGAGGAAGAGCGCATCGAAGGCTTGGAGAGCGGAGCCGACATCTATATCAGCAAGCCTTTCAGCCTTGCCTATCTGCAGACCATCGTGGTGAGACTGTTGGAGAACAGGAAGGTGCTGAAAGAATACTACAACTCAGGGGCTTCCGCCTTCACCTATTCATCGGGCAAGCTTATATCGAAGGAAGACCAGGAATTTATCGACAATCTGAGCATGGTGATGGAGAAGCACCTGAGCGACGGCTCGCTGACACCAGAGACCCTTGCCAGCCTGCTCGACGTGAGTCTGCGCAACCTGTACCGCAAGTTTGAGAGTGCCAAGCTCCCCACTCCGAAAGAATATATCAAGACGTATAAGATAAACGCTGCCGCGCGTATGCTTGCCACGACGAACATCACGGTGCAGGAAATTATCTATGCCACGGGCTACAGCACCCGCTCACAGTTCTACACAGAATTCAAGAAGCATTTCGGTGTCACGCCGAAAGAATACCGTGAGCAACAGCATGCCGGCTCCTAAAAGGGTCCGGAATACCCCTCTGAAAGGAAAAATCCTTTCATTTGAACATTTTTGACCTCTTTTCGACAATCGCTGCGAGGGATAAAGGAATTATCTTTGCAATGAAATTCAATCACAATGAACTTTATGAAAAAGATATGTTTATCCCTCGCAGCCCTTATGCTCACAGCAATGGGCTGTATGGCACAGCAAGTGCAACTTCCCGCCCCCCAGAAGGCAGGCGGTAAGAGTGTAATGGAAACCCTCTGGAGCCGCAGTTCGGGAAATGAATACAGCAATAAGATGCTCAGCCAGCAAGACCTTTCTAACTTGCTCTTTGCCGCTATCGGCCAGAACCGCGAGAACGGCAAGCTCACCTCTCCCACCGCCAGCAACAAGCAGGAAATTCGGGTGTTCGTGTTCACCGCCGAAGGTGTGAGCGAATATATGAACAAGGAGAACAGTCTGAAACCCGTGACGAGCGGCGACCACCGTCAGCTCATTGCCGGACGTCAGGACTGGGTGATGACCGCTCCTGTGGTGCTGTTGATAGTAGCCGACGAGACCCTTTTCGGCAGCAATAACGAAAGGTCTAAGTTGATGATGGCCTTGGATGCCGGCATTGTGTCAGAAAACATCAATATGTTCTGCGCCGGTATGGGACTTGTGACCCGTCCCCGTGCCTCGATGGACAGCGACGCGCTGAAGAAACTGCTCGGCTTTGACGATACAAAGGTTCCTCTGCTCAACAATCCCGTAGGCTATCCGAAGTAATCCATTCTGTGGAGACATGACGAAAACAAGAAGCATCCTGCTTTTGTGCTTGATAATCGGAGGACTGGTGTCATGTTCAACAGATGACGAGGAACAGGATTTCACCATTCAGTCGTACGAGGAAGGCACCAACAATATAAATGACAATGCCTACAGCGGTGGCAACCACCAAGGGAATGCCTTCTACGACGAAAGCGATGCGCAAATAGTCACGTACACCGACCAATATGGCGACAAGGCATACATTCCTGCAGGTTTCGAAGTGTCGGCACGTGCCGACGAGCAGACCATCAGAACCGGCTTGGTGGTGATAGGTCCCGACGGAAGCGAGTTTGTGTGGGTGCCCACAGCGCAGACACCGCTGCAGATGCGTGATTTCGGCTGTTATTTCTCCGGCGGCTCTCTCGACGATTACTGGGACGACACCAGTCTGCCCACCTACCAGTCGATGGCGGAGAGTGTAGATTTCTACGGAGGTTTCTACATGGGGCGTTACGAAGCCAGCTATGGCAGCGGCAACAACCTCTCCAACTATGTGCCCGCCAGCAAGCCCGTGACGAGCAGTCAGCCCGGTCGTATCTGGGTGCAGTTCTCCCCTCAGGATGCCACAGTGGCATGCGAGAATCTATACCGCGACAATCCCACCGTGCAGGGATTCTTCCCCTGGGGCGCCAACTGGGACACCACGCTGCAGTGGTTTGTGGACTCCGGCAGCAAGACCTATGAGGAAGTGGCGAGCAACAGCACGTCGT
>CAJONT010000233.1 GCA_905235975.1 uncultured Prevotella sp. | reverse complement strand
TTATATTTACTTTTTCCTACATTCCGCAGCAAAATAGTTTTACTTTCTTTATAAGTTAATTGTCACTTACCTTAGTGCAGCGTTTAAAGACAAGCATAATCATCAACATTTTGAGCCGCAAGAGCACAGACCATGAACTTGCTCAATGGCTATGCCGAGCGGTGATGAAATGTCGTACCTGTTCAATGACATAGCAAAGGTAAAAAAAAATCAGAAAAGAACAACCACTTTTAGAGAAATATTTTACATAAGAGAGCAAAAAGCGAAATATTGTAAGGCTTGCAGAATCTGAACATATTTTTTAAGCCGGTTCATCCGTCGCTTCAAGATGACGAAAACAGGTGTTCGTCAGACCCTATGACAAAGACAACAGCCGACTCTTTCACAAGAATCGGCTGATGCTGTTGTACTCTAATAACAAAACGAATTAACCTAAACCAAATTATTAACCTAAACCAATGTAATGTATGTCTATGATGAATTGACCTATCATTCTGTCTTTGTTTCTTGTTGACAATGCAAAGTTAGGGCGGAAATGAAAGGAAAACAAGAAAAAAAGATTATTTGTGCGCAGTAGGATGCGACAGTGAAGCCGAAAGGCGTCAAATAAAGCGAGAAGGTGTGAAAACTGTCGCATTTGGGAGATTTTTTCGGTCTGATGTATCAATGATGCAGATGCTTTTTGAGGCTGGGGTGGCTGTAGGGAAAAGGGTGTCAAGACAGTTTTTGGGATATTCTTTTGGTTGTTACAAACAAAAGTGGTAAATTTGCAACGTCAAATGACATCGGGGTGCTGATACGAAAGTAAAGGCTGAGATGATACCCATTGAACCTGACACGGGTAATGCCGCCGTAGGGAGAATCTATGCAAACATAAATCCATCATTGATAGGCCCTGTGTCGTATGCCTCTTATTTATATAGAGGTGCGTCACAGGGCTTTTTGAATTTATAATTTTGTAAGATAAGCGCATGAAGATTATCGTAAACGGAAAAGAGACAGAGACGAAAGCCGTCGACATCAGTCAACTGGCCCAGGAATTGCAACTGCCCGACAAAGGCGTGGCAGTGGCTGTGAACAACAAGATGGTGCCGCGCACGGCGTGGGCGGAGACACCGCTTGCCGAGGGTGCACAAGTAGTCATCATTAAAGCAGCCTGCGGTGGATAACTTTTCTCTGCAATTCATCAGCCACCACACCGCGCAGTACGACTATTTGGATGGCGTGAGGATGGCCTTGGAAGGCGGATGCCGATGGGTGCAGCTGCGCATGAAAGGCGCCAGCGACGACGAGGTGAGACCTGTGGCTATGAAGGTGAGGGAGATGTGTCATGCCGTCCATGCCACGTTTCTCATCGACGACCGCGTGGAACTGGTCAAGGAGGTGCATGCCGACGGCGTGCACTTGGGCAAAAACGACATGCCCATCGCCGAGGCCAGACAGTTTTTGGGTCCCGATTACCTTATCGGCGGTACTGCCAACACCTTCGACGACATCGTGGCCCACTACCACGCATCGGCCAACTACATCGGCTGCGGTCCCTTCCGTTTTACCACCACCAAAGAGAAGCTGTCGCCTGTGTTGGGCTTAGACGGTTATCGTGCCATCATGCAGCAGATGAAGACACAAGGCATCAACATCCCCGTGGTGGCCATTGGCGGCATCACCGCCGACGACATTCGAGACCTTCTGCAGACCGGCATCGACGGCATTGCCCTCAGCGGCACCATCCTGCGAGCCGACCATCCTGTGGAGGAAACGAGAAAAATCGTGCAACTGATAAAGAAAGGAGCATAAATACGAACAAACCACAACATACGATATCATGAACAAACTGGTTATTGCCGGACGCGAGTTCAACTCCCGGCTATTTTTAGGAACAGGAAAATTCAACAACAACGAATTGATGGCCAAAGCCATTGAAGCCTCACAGACGGAGATGGTGACGGTGGCCATGAAACGCATCGAACTGGATGACAAACAGGACGACTTGCTGACCCACATCACACAAAACAAGCACATCCAGCTGCTGCCCAACACATCTGGCGTGCGCAATGCCGAAGAGGCCGTGTTTGCCGCCCAGATGGCACGCGAAGCCTTTGGCACCAACTGGCTGAAACTGGAGATACACCCCGACCCGCGCTACCTGCTGCCCGACTCGGTGGAGACGCTCAAAGCCACAGAGCAATTGGTGAAACTTGGTTTTGTGGTGCTGCCCTACTGCCAGGCCGACCCCACGCTGTGCAAGCACTTGGAAGAAGCCGGTGCAGCCACCGTGATGCCCCTCGCCGCCCCCATCGGCACCAACAAGGGACTGCGCATGAAAGATTTCCTTCAGATTATCATTGAACAGGCTACCGTGCCCGTGGTGGTGGATGCCGGCATCGGTGCCCCCAGTCATGCCGCCGAGGCGATGGAGATGGGTGCCGACTGCTGCCTTGTGAACACCGCCATAGCCGTGTCGGGCGACCCCGTGGCCATGGCCGACGCCTTCCGACAGGCCGTCATCGCCGGTCGACAGGCCTATGAAGCCGGTTTGGGCGCCATTGCCGACTCCGCCGAAGCCTCCAGTCCGCTGACCGCATTCTTGGACATTTGATATTCTTCACTCCCATCAAGAACAAAAACAAACTATTACAAATATGCCACAAGACAACCACGCATACGCCAAGAGAGAGAAATACTACATGCCGGGGAAGCTGTATCCGCAAATCCGTGTGGGCATGACCAAGGTAAACCTGACCCCCACCGTGACGCGCGACGAAAAGGGCATTCCGCACACCGAGAAGAATGCCCCCGTGTTTATCTACGACACCAGCGGTCCCTTCTCAGACCCCAACATTGAGGTAGACCTGAAGAAAGGACTGCCCCGCATCCGCCAGCAATGGATACTGGACCGCAACGACACAGAGCAACTGAGCGAGGTGACCTCGGAATACGGACGGCTGCGCCTGGCCGACCACTCGTTGGACAGTCTGCGCTTTGAGCACATCCAACTGCCCCGTCGCGCCCAGAAAGGGAAAGCCATCACACAGATGGCATACGCCAAGGCCGGCATCATCACCCCCGAGATGGAGTATGTGGCCATCCGCGAGAATATGAACTGCGAGGAACTGGGCATCCACTCGCATATCACCCCAGAATTTGTGAGACAGGAGATAGCCCGCGGACGTGCCGTGCTGCCCGCCAACGTGAACCACCCCGAGAGCGAGCCAATGATTATCGGACGCAACTTCGCCGTGAAAATCAACACCAACATCGGCAATTCCGCCACTACATCGTCGATTGAGGAAGAGGTGGACAAAGCCGTGTGGTCGTGCAAATGGGGAGGCGACACGCTAATGGACCTATCCACAGGCGCCAACATCCACGAGACCCGTGAATGGATTATCCGCAACTGTCCTGTGCCCGTGGGCACCGTGCCCATCTATCAGGCTTTGGAAAAAGTGAACGGCCGTGTGGAAGACCTTACCTGGGAAATCTACCGCGACACGCTCATCGAACAGTGTGAGCAGGGGGTGGACTATTTCACCATCCATGCCGGCATCCGGTTGCACAACGTGCATCTGGCCGACAGCAGGCTGTGCGGCATCGTGAGCCGCGGAGGCAGCATCATGAGCAAGTGGTGCCTGCTGCATCAGCGCGAGAGTTTCCTGTACGAGCACTTCGACGACATCTGCGACATCGTGGCACAATATGACGTGGCCCTCTCGTTGGGCGACGGACTGCGCCCCGGATGTACCGCCGATGCCAACGACGCAGCCCAGTTTGCCGAATTGGACACCATGGGCGAACTGGTAACACGCGCCTGGGACAAGAACGTGCAGGCCTTTATTGAAGGTCCCGGCCACGTGCCCATGCACAAAATCAGGGAGAATATGGAACGCCAGTTGGACCATTGCCACGAAGCACCCTTCTACACGCTGGGCCCCATCGTGACCGACATAGCCCCCGGCTACGACCATATCACCAGTGCCATCGGCGGTGCACAGATTGCGTGGTTAGGCACAGCCATGCTCTGCTATGTGACCCCCAAGGAACACCTGGCACTGCCCAACAAAGACGACGTGCGCACGGGTGTGGTGACCTATAAGATAGCCGCCCATGCCGCCGACCTCGCCAAGGGTCATCCCGGAGCCACCATCCGCGACAACGCCCTGTCGAAGGCCCGTTTCGACTTCCGCTGGCGAGACCAGTTCCACTTGTCGCTCGACCCCGAGCTGGCCTTGAAATATTTTGAGGAAGCCGGGCATGTGGACGGCGAATATTGCACCATGTGCGGTCCCAATTTCTGTGCCGCCAAACTGACCCACGAACTCAGGAAGTTGAAATAGCACGCGACATGGAACTGACCAACGCACAGAAACAGCGGTACAACCGCCACCTGATATTAGAAGGATTCGGCCGCGAGGGACAGCAACGGCTTCTTGACGCCAAGGTGCTCATCGTGGGAGCCGGCGGCTTAGGTTCGCCCGCCGCCCTCTATCTGGCCGCTGCCGGCGTGGGCACCATCGGCATCGTAGACGGCGACATAGTGAGCATAGCCAACCTGCAGCGCCAGGTGATACACACCACACCCGACGTGGGCCGTTCCAAGGTGGACTCTGCCCGCGAGAAGATGGCGGTGATCAACCCCGACGTACAGATTGTGACACACGAGACGTTCCTCAGCGAAGACAACGCCATGGACCTTATACGCCCCTACGACTTCATCATCGACGGTACCGACAATTTTGCCACGAAATATCTGGTGAACGATGCCTGCGTGATGTTGGGCAAACCGTTCTCCATGGGCGGCATCCACCGCTATTCCGGACAGCTGATGACCCATCTGCCCGGCACTGCCTGCTATCGGTGCCTGTTTCCCGAGCCGCCCGCTGTATCGCAGGTGCAGACCTGCTCCACCGTGGGTGTGCTGGGCAGCATAGCCGGCATCTTAGGCACCCTGCAGGCCACCGAGACCATCAAGGTGCTGGCCGGTGCGGGACAACCACTCACCAATGCCCTGCTCACCTTCGATGCCCTGACCATGCAGTGGCAGCGCTTCGACTTCGGCCACGACGACCACTGTGCCCTGTGCGGCAGCCACCCCACCATACACGAACTGAAGGAATACGCCTTCCAACCCTGCAGCAAACAAACAAAACAACAAACACAAAAAGATTGACATGTTTTCAGACGAACTGAAAAATATCAGCTGGGACGAGACGACGCAACGCATCGCCGCGATGACCCGCCACGACGTAGAACGTGCCCTGCGAAAGAGCCACTGCGACGTCAACGACTTTATGGCCCTGCTCTCGCCGGCCGCCGAACCCTATTTGGAGACCATGGCACGGTTGTCGCGTAAATATACCGAGGAACGCTTCGGACGCACCATGTCGATGTTTATCCCACTGTATATCACCAACTCCTGTTCCAACAGCTGTGTGTACTGCGGATTCCACCGCGAGAATCCGATGGCACGCACCATTCTTACGCCGGAACAGATAGAAGACGAATACAAGGCCATCAAGCAACTGGCCCCCTTTGAGAACATCCTGTTAGTGACGGGCGAAAACCCCGCAAAGGCCGGTGTGCCCTATCTCGCCAAGGCCATTGAGATAGCCAAGAAGTATTTCTCGAACATCAAGATTGAAGTGATGCCGCTGAAGGCCGAAGAATACGAGGAGCTGACGCGCCACGGACTGAACGGTGTGATCTGTTTCCAGGAGACCTACAACCGCGAGCACTACAAGCTGTATCACCCGCGCGGCATGAAGAGCCGCTTTGAATGGCGTTGCGACGGCTTCGACCGCATGGGACAGGCCGGTGTACACTCCATCGGCATGGGCGTACTCATCGGTCTGGAGCGTGAATGGCGCACCGACGTGACGATGATGGCCTATCACCTGCGCTATCTGCAGAAGCACTATTGGCGCACAAAATACTCCGTGAACTTCCCCCGCATGCGTCCCGCACAGAACGAGGGTTTCCAGCCAAACTGCTTCATGACCGACCGCGAACTGGCACAGGCCACGTTTGCCATGCGCATCTTCGACCACGACGTGGACATCTCGTACTCGACCCGCGAGCCGGCCTACATCCGCGACAACATGTGCACCTTAGGCGTCACCACCATGTCGGCAGAGAGCAAGGTGAACCCCGGCGGCTACCACACCTATCCGCAGGCACTGGAGCAATTTACCGTAAGCGACGAACGCACAGCGAAAGTCATCAACAGTCGGCTGAAGGAGCTGGGACGCGAACCGGTGTGGAAAGACTGGGACGCCTCGTTCGACTTAGTGGGCAAACTGCCGCGCGTATGACCATTGTCATCACCCTACCCCACTTCTTCGACGGCGAGGTTCAGCACATCATCCGTCTGCTGGACCGCGGCGACATCGACCTGCTGCATATCCGCAAGCCGCAGGCCACCTGCCACGAGGTGGAGGCACTGATCAGGCAACTGCCTGAGACACTTCGCCACCGCATGGTGCTGCACGACCACCACACACTGGCCATGCAATATGGTCTGCACGGCATCCATCTAAACAGCCGGAACCTCGAGGCACCCGAAGGGTGGCACGGCAGCTTGAGCATTTCGTGTCACAGCATCAGCGAACTGGAAGAACAGAAGAAAAAGCCGTTCAACTATCTGAGTCTCAGTCCGATATTCGACAGCATCTCCAAACAGGGCTACCTATCGGCCTTTTCACAGGAAGAGATTCAGGCGGCACACCGCCAAGGCATCATCGACCATCGGGTGATGGCGTTGGGCGGTGTCACTTTC
>CAJONT010000232.1 GCA_905235975.1 uncultured Prevotella sp. | reverse complement strand
TAACACTGAAATTAGAGTGGTATGACGAGGACTCGTCCGACCTCAAGAAACTGAGCGGAGAACTGGCTCAACGCGACGACGTGATGGCAATCATTGGACCGTTCTCCAATGAAGGGGTGGCCGACTTCGCTCCTGCCTGTCAGAAGGTGCAGAAGACGCTCATCACACCTACTGCCACCAGCGAGGAACTGTTGCGCCGCTATGCCGTGTCAAGCACAACCGGCAACAAAGATGTAAAACCTTTCCTCTGGGCGCTTACCGAGAACGACGTCACTTTCACCGAGACTCTGATGAATACATACGCCGCAATCTGCCAGTATTATCCGGAAAGCAAGCCTTATGCGGCATTGTTCGCACCTAACGATATTTATGGACTGACTTTCTACAATTGGGCGCCCTTCTTTGCTCAGTGCTATGGCATCGACTTGGTGTTGAACCGACAGTATGACAACCTTGACGACCTGAAGAGTCGCTTTTCACCCTATGTGGAAAGCATTACTGAAAACAGGGCGGCTACATTCTGTGTCGTCGAGTATTTTGACCAACTCTATCGTGTCGCCGCCATGCGAAGGGAACTGATATTCTCTTTGTATAAGTCTATTCTCATCGACCCTTCCGACACCGAAGAAAACGCTCTGGATCCAAGGTACGATAGGGAATGGCAGTTCTTTGAGTATATTAATCGCACTTACTTCGCTTTCCCTGCCATCAGTGAGGAGGGACTCGATAAACTGGGCGAAAGGGCAAAGAAGATACTGGAAGGATATCAGGGCTTTGCTCCCTATGCCGACCCCTCCACAGGCTTCGAACAAAGTTACAAAAATCGTTTCAACGTGTTGCCTACTTTCGCCGAGTGTAAGTTCTACGACGCACTGATGATAAGTGCCTTCGCTGCATGCTATGTAGAACATTTCCCGCAGGATAAGAACGACGAGGTGGCTCCTAATGACAATACCGCAAACGCTTTCTTCAACAATGCCATCGCCACCCTCACCTCGGTGAAGCAAAACGACATACAGACACTCAGCGGGGCTGCATGGGCTCCCGCATCTATGGAAATCTACCTCGCTGCCTTGGAGCGGGGTACCTTGCTGCATTTCATGGGGGCATCGGGCGACATCGCCTTCGATACCGACACCTATACCACTTCGACGGAAACCACCTACGTACACTGGCAGATATTGAATGGGAAAATTCTGCATAGGGGATACTTCGGCGGTAGCAGCGAACGCACCGACGAGGTCGGCGCGGCGTGGAGGTATCTTTACGACCAAAAGAGTGCCGAGGAGGACTTCAAATCGCTCGCAGCCGATAATGTGTCGATAGTATATCCTGACCTTACCGACCAGTATGCCGTGTTGGTGCAAGGCAGCAAAGGTTTCTACAACTACCGCCATCAGGCCGACGTACTCAATATGTATCAGCTGCTGCGAAAAGGCGGTTTCGACGACGACCACATCATCTTGATTCTCGACGGTAGCCTCAACAATGAAAAGGATAACCCGGAACCCGGGGTGGTTCGTGCTTCCATCGACGGACCCGACCTCATGGGAGGCACCACTCCTGGCAGTGGCATGGTAAAAGCCGTCGTCGATTACGATGCGGCATCGCTCTCACCTCGTGACATATCCGATATCTTATTAGGACGAAAAAGTGAACACTTGCCCGTCGTGCTGACAGGAGACGTGGAGACGAACGTGTTCTTCTATTGGAGTGGGCATGGCACCAGTAAGGAAACCAAGGGCTATAATGAGTTCGACTGGCGAGACAATGCGTATGGCAGTGGATTCACTGATAATCTCATGGAAGAAACAGTGAAGGAGATGAGGCGACAAGACCGTTTTAGAAAAATGTTCATCGTAGCAGAACCGTGCTATAGTGAGGCTGTGCTGAAACCTCTCGTGGGCGTTCCGGGCGTACTTGCCATGACAGGTGCAAGTGCACAGGAACAGTCGTGGGCGGACAACTGGAACAACGATTATCTCTTCTGGATGTGCGACCGATTCACGAAGAACTTCATTACCTGCCTGACGGAGGATCCTGACATGAACTATCACGACATCTTCCTTTATTGTGCCCTGCACACACTGGGCTCACACGCTAAACTCCTCAATGCCGAAAATTTCGACAATCTCTATATTTCCACACCCAAGGAATTCTTAGTAAAATAGAATTATCATTCATCACCCAACCACCGAATCACCAAACTGTATAAGATATGTTAGACAAAGAAAGAGGACTTTATATCGCGCACTGCGAAGATGGCCCACTCTCCATCATAGGAAAGATGGCCAACCGTCATGGACTTATCGCCGGCGCCACGGGAACAGGTAAAACCGTCACCCTGCAAGTCTTGGCTGAGACTTTCTGCCAGGCGGGCGTGCCCTGTTTCATGGCCGACATGAAGGGCGACCTCTCAGGTATCTCACAAACGGGAAAACTCAGCGGATTCATCGAGAAACGCCTCCCGGAGTTCGGCATCGAAAACCCGCAGTTCCAACCCTGCCCAGTCAGATTCTTCGATGTCTATGGTGAACAGGGGCATCCCATGCGCGCCACAATCTCGCAGATGGGACCTCAGCTCCTCTCCCGACTCATGCAGCTCAACGAGACGCAAGACGGGGTGCTCAACATCGTGTTCCGCATCGCCGACGAGAGGGGACTTCTCCTCCTCGACCTCAAAGACCTCAGGTCTATGCTCGACTGGGTGGGCAAGCATGCCAAGGAGTTCACCACGAAGTACGGCACCATCTCAACGGCTTCCGTCGGTGCCATTCAGCGTGCCTTGCTGCAACTGGAAAACCAGGGGGCCGACAAATTCTTCGGCGAACCGTCTTTCAATATCTTCGACCTCATGCAGTGCGAGGGCGGAAAGGGGGTCATGAACGTGCTGGCTGCCGACAAACTCATGATGCAGCCCAAACTCTATTCCACCTTCCTACTTTGGCTCATGAGCGAACTTTACTCCTCGCTGCCCGAAGTGGGCGACCTGGAATATCCAAAACTCGTATTCTTCTTCGACGAGGCGCACATGCTCTTCGACGGAACGTCGAAGGCCATGCTCGAAAAGATTGAGCAGGTAATCCGCCTTATCCGTTCTAAGGGCGTGGGCATCTATTTCATCACACAGAGTCCTACCGATATACCGCAGGTCATCCTCGGACAGCTTGGCAACAGGGTGCAGCATGCACTGCGTGCCTTTACACCGAAAGACCAGAAAGCCGTAAAGACGGCGGCCGATACCTTCCGACCCAATCCGGCCTTTAAGACCGACGAGGCCATCATGAACCTCGAAACGGGCGAGGCGCTCGTCTCCTTCCTCGACGAGAAAGGGGCTCCCTCTATGGTGCAGAGAGCCAAAATATTGTTCCCGCTGTCACAGATTGGGGCCATCTCCGAGGCACAACGCAACGATATCATCCGTCAGAGCCGCATCTATGGCGTCTACGACAAAGCCGTCGACAGGGAGAGCGCCTTCGAAATACTGCTCGCTGAAACAGAGAAAGAGGAAAAGGCTCTCGCTGAGGCCAATGAGGCGAAAATAAAGGAGAAGGAAGCTGCCAAAGAGGCGAAGAAAAAGGCCAAACCGAGCTTCTTCAGCAAGGTCTTCAATGCCATCGTCACCGCCGTGACGACCACACTCGCCGCCGTGCTGGGCACCTATGTGAGCGACAAGGTGTCGGGCAAGAAAACCAAGTCGAAGACTTCGGCGGGGCAGAGGGTGGTGAAAAATGCCACCAGCGCCGCCACGCGCACCATCTCGAAGGAGCTCACCCGCGACATCCTCGGCAACTTGAAGAAGTAAACAAGATTCCTAACGTATTTCTTTCCTTACCGTACCGTCTTCGCATCGCACGATGTGAAGACGGCCCATGCGGTATAGCTCTTCCTTGCCCTTGCGCAGGTCACAGGTGGGGGCGTCAACGGCCATCTCGGCAAGCGTCATCATGAACAGGAAGGAGGCTGTATTGCCGTCCGACGCCATGTTGTAGAGGGGCTTCGACATGAACAGCTCGCCGTCGGCATTGGCGTTGCGCAGGGTGGCGGCGGGCGACGACAGGTTGGTGAGAGAGTCGTTGCCGGCATAGGGGTAGGCCCAGTTGCGGGCGTTGCTGTTGTCGCTCGCGTGAATGATGGTATAGTGACATTCGTTTTTCGACCAACTGTTGGGCAGGTTTGTCAGACTGTGCCACAGTTCTTCATCGTAGTCGATGTGGAATATCACCACGCCGCTGCCGGGCAGCTCTTCGTCCCATCCCGTCTGGATGCGGTGCTCCACCATATAGTATTCGTTTGCATGACCGTCGTTGCGTATCAGGTAGGCTTCGGGGGTGCTGCTCAGAGGCGACATACCGGTCACCTGTGTGGGACCGGTCAGTTCAACGGGGGTGAGCCATCCCATCAGCATGCGCTCGTGGGCGGAGTAACCGGCGGGGCAGAAGCCGCCGCCGTTCATGTTGCCAGAATCCATGATATCCCACTGGTTCACGATTCTTGTGCTGCCGTAGTAGAAATCGGGGAAACCGAAACAGTGGCTGTATTCATGGCAGATGGTGCCGAAGGTGCCGTAGCTGCCGTCCTTGAATACTTCGGCTATGGCACAGTAGCTGTCTATCAGATAGACAATGCCGTTATACACGATGGCATAAGGGGGCAGGTACTCCTGCGTGGTGGGGTCCTTGTGCTTGGTGAGCCACCATTGGTGGGGCCAGATGGTGTCGCTTCCGCCGCCCGCATTCTGTCCCTTCCCGGCATACACGATGAGCAGCTGGTCCACGTAGCCGTCGCCGTCCCAGTCGTACACAGGCCATTCGATGTCTTCTGTCTTCAAGATGTCCATGATATCGTTCACCAGAAACTGGGAGTTCTCATCGTCATAGCTGGTGCTTCTGTATTTCTGATGCGCCTCATTCAGCGACACATGATACAGGTCGAAGGTGAGGTTGAACTTGCCATAGCTCTGGTCGAAGAAATAGTCGTGTACGGAACCGCGGAAGGAACTCTCATTGTAGCCTTCTTCGTTGAATATCTTGTTCCACAGCGTAAGGGGCTCTGCTTCCTTGAACGACAGGTCGGAGAAGTCGACCAGCACCACAAGCTGCCTGCGCTCGCCGGTGTAGAGGTCGTCGGCCGATGCTCGGCGCAGGGTGCGCATCTGGGTGGGCACTTCGCCCTTGCCCATCAAGGGACGGCAGCTGCGCAGTGGCACATCCTCCGGCTCCTGGGCAGAGAGGGTGGTGCATAGGCAGGCAAGCAGGGTGGCTGCAATGGTAGTCCTTCGTGTCAGTTTCATATTCTGTTGTTGTTGTTATTTTTTCTTGCGGTCGCGCTGCGTCAGTATGCCGTGGCGGTAGCCGTAGAGCAGACGTTGCAGGTCGGCTATCTGGCGCTTGATGTCTTTGCCCTTGTCGGTGTCGGCCACCAACATGCGGTGCGTCGACATCTCCACAAGCTTGCGCGTGCTCTTGATGTCGGTGCAGCGGGTAATGGCATCTTCGGCACTCGTGAACGGCTCATGCTGTACCAACTCGAAACCGCGGCTGTGATAGACTAAGGTGTAGCCGGCTATGCCCGTCTCGGCATGGTAGGCCTGAGAGAAACCGCCGTCTATCACCATCAGGCGACCGTTGGCCTTGATGGGGTTCTCGCCCGTCTTCACATGCACGGGCACATGACCGTTGATGATGTGGCGGTTGGTGCCCTCCACGCCGAAGGCATCGAGTATCCTGTCGCACACCTCGGCATCGTCGCGCAGTTTGTAGTAGTAGCCTTTCTCTTCCTTGTGCGTCTCCTTCTCGTTCAGGAAGTAGCGCTCAAAGGTGGCCATCTTCGACTTGTCGAACAGGGGCGAGTCGGGACCGCACCACAGGTAGAGGAAGTAGTCGATGTAGTTGCGCTTGTCGTCGGGATGGGTGTCGGCCTGGAAGGCGCTGCGTATAATCATGCCCACGGTGTGCATGAGTTCCTTGCCTTTGTAGCGAAGGCCGTTGCACACTTCCACCTCGCGCAGACTGCCGTCGGCATTCAGAGGCACGGAGGCGTGGAAGAGCAGGTTGTCGTTGTAGACGGCATACATGCAGCCGTGGGTGCGTATGGTGTGCATGTGCTGCTGCAGCTTCTCGCACACCACAAACGAGCGGTGCAGCTTCTTCAGGAGGGTTTGCTCGCTCTCGGTGAGTCGTGTGGGGTCGGTGGGGTCGATGGTGGGGAAGTCGCAGCTCTTCATCTTGTATTCCTTGCCCGCAAGGTGCAGCATGCCGCGCTCATAGTCGATGCAGCTCAGCAGAAGGCGGTCGGACATGTTCCACTCGGGGTGGCGCGAGATGATTTGCGACTCCACCTTGAACTGGATGACGGCAATGGCCTTGTGCATCTTGGCGGTCAGCTGCACCGTCTGCTCGTC
>CAJONT010000231.1 GCA_905235975.1 uncultured Prevotella sp. | reverse complement strand
GACGTGAACACGCAGGCGGTCTTCTCCCTAAGAGGAAAGCCCCTCAACACCTTCGGCCTCACCAAGAAAGTGGTCTACGAGAACGAGGAATTCAACCTGCTCCAGGCTGCCCTCGACATTGAGGACGGCATCGACACACTGCGCTACAACAAGGTGATTGTGGCCACCGATGCCGATGTCGACGGCATGCACATCCGCCTGCTCATCATCACCTTCTTCCTGCAGTTCTTCCCCGACCTCATCAAGAAAGGACACGTCTATGTGCTGCAGACACCGCTCTTCAGGGTACGAGCCCGCCGCACCAAGATAAAGAACAAGCAGGTGATAGCCGATGCCGATGCCCGCCTGGCCAAGGGAGAGAAGAAGGGCGACTACATCGTGCGCTACTGTTACAGCGACGAGGAGCGCCTGCAAGCCATCAGCCTGTTGGGTCCCGACCCCGAAATCACCCGTTTCAAGGGACTTGGCGAGATTTCGCCCGACGAGTTTGTGCATTTCATCGGTCCCGACATACGCCTTGAGCAGGTGACACTGCACAAGACCGACCAGGTGCAGAAACTGTTAGAGTATTATATGGGCAAGAACACGATGGAGCGCCAGAACTTCATCATCGACAACCTTGTGGTGGAAGAAGACCGCCCTGAGGACTATGAATCATAAACGTGAACAGAAATCCATGAACAAGAGAATAATCATCCCTGCCATCCTTTTGATGGTCACGGTGGCTGCCCAAGCACAGATTCGCTTCAGCAGCGAGCAATTGGGCAAACTGCGGATGGCAGAAATGGCCATCACCAACCTGTATGTCGACTCCGTCGATGAAAAGAAACTTGTGGAAGACGGCATACGTGGTATGCTTGAAAAACTCGACCCCCATTCCTCCTATTCCACCGCCAAGGAGGTGCAGTCAATGAATGAGTCGCTGCAAGGCAATTTCGAGGGCATCGGCGTACAGTTCAACATGCTCGAAGACACGTTGGTGGTGATACAGCCCGTGGCAGGAGGACCTTCGGAGAAAGTGGGTATCCTCTCAGGCGACCGCATCGTGCTGGTGAACGACACCTCGATAGCCGGTGTGAAGATGAACAACGAGCAGATAATGAAGCGCCTGCGCGGTCCCAAGGGCACCAAGGTGCGCCTTGGCGTGGTGCGTCGCGGCATAAAGGACATGCTCCACTTCACCGTGGTGCGCGACAAGATACCCATCTACTCCATCGATGCCTCCTATATCATACGGCCCGGCATAGGCTATATCCGTATCAACAACTTCGGTGCCACCACCTACGATGAGTTCTGCGAGGCCATGGACAAACTCAAGGGGCTTGGCATGCACGACCTCATCATCGACTTGCAGGACAACGGCGGCGGCTATCTGCAGGCTGCCGTGGAGATTGTGGACCAGTTCCTCAGCCGCGGCGACATGATTGTATATACCGAAGGCCGTAAGTCGCCGCGCCGCGATTACCGTGCCAGAGGTAATGACGAGCCTTTTACCGGCAAGGTGTGCGTGCTGATTAATGAACTTTCGGCATCGGCTGCCGAGATTGTGACGGGAGCCATTCAGGACCAGGACCGCGGTATCGTGGTGGGCCGTCGTTCCTTCGGCAAGGGCCTGGTGCAGCGTCCCTTCGACTTTGATGACGGTTCTATGATGCGCCTCACCATCGCCCATTACTACACGCCCTCCGGACGCTGCATCCAGAAGCCGTATGAGAAGGGTGGCAAGGACAACTATAACAAAGACCTGGAGGAACGTCTGAAACGCGGAGAGATGACCTCGGCCGACAGCATCCATTTCGCCGACTCGCTGCTCTTTTATACCCTGAAGAAGCACCGTCCGGTGTATGGCGGCGGCGGCATTATGCCCGACTATTTCGTTCCGCTCGACACCATGCGCTACACCAAGTTCCATCGTCAGCTTGTGGCCAAGGGTCTCGTGGTGCAGACCAACCTGAAGTATATCGATGCCAACAGGAAGCAGCTCAAACGCTCCTATAAGACGTTCAGTGAGTTTAACGAAGGTTTTACCGTACCCCAGTCGGTCATTGACGAAATCATGGCTGAGGGAGCAAAAAAAGAGGTCAAGCCGGCTGATGACGAAGAGCTTCAGCTCACCCTGCCATATCTGAAAATGCAGCTGAAGGCACTTGTGGCGCGCGACCTATGGGATATGTCGGAGTATTATCAGGTGATGAACGAGCAAAACCCCATTGTGATGAAAGGGGTGGAGATAATCGGTCAGAACGACTTTTAGGCGGGTTCTTCAGAACGCACCTTTCGTGCAGAACAGTAGCCGGTGCTCACCTCCGGCTGTGGTGGTTCCGAAGATATACACATCGCCGCCGTCACCTATGCGGAGCCGTTTGCGCAGTTCCTGTGCGGTGAGCGGGAAGTTTCTCACGGCGATGTTGGCTTTTTGAATGCGTTGCAGCAAGGGCTGCAACGCTTTTTTGTTCAGGCTCGCCACGTGGTCGATGGTGAACACCCTGCCCGGGAAGGCGTCGGGAGGGGCTGAGGCTACGAGCAAGTGGCTGTTGGGGCCTATCAGGGGTAGCTGGCAGTGAGCAGCCAGACGGTCGAAGCAGCCAGCCTTCATGATGGCGGCATTAGGCTCGCAGAGCAGTTGGCCGGCCACCGGTTCCGCATAGCGTGGGGTGGGGCAGTCGTGGTGGGGCATGTAGGTGAAAGTCTGTCCGTCGTTCACGCACGTCACTTTCATGTCGTCGTTGCCGGTCTCTGCCGAGAGCAGCAGGAGCAGTTCCTTGCATTCATTGGCAGTGGCCACGATGTGTACCTCCCTGACAAGGGGGTGCTCCAGTCCGTCGTTCAGGTCGTTCACGGCTTTGTGCCAGTCGAGCATGGGCGACAGCTTCACAAGCATATAGCGCGCTTTTCCCATCCACTTGTTTCTGTGGGCTGTCAGGTCGGGTGTACAGTCGCTCAGGGCGAAGGTGCGCCGTCCCTTGCTGTCGCGCCGGGCAGGGTCGGCATAGATGAGCGTCTGCGGTTCTGTCTGGTCGAGGAGCGCCATGCTGTCGCCCTCAATGATGCGAGCGTGTGCCAGTCCGAGCAGGTCGAAATTGTGTCTTGCCGTCAGGCAGAGCACGTGCTGGCTTTCTATATAGGTACAATTGTCGAAGCACCCGGCCATGAAGGCGAAATCCACCCCATATCCGCCCGTCAGGTCGGTAAGAGAGGTAGGGTGGGGGCTTTGGCTTGCAATGCGGCGGCAGAGGTCGGCCTTGTAGCGTGCCGTGGTCTCCGACGAGCATTGCTCCATGGAAAGTGGGGGAGGGTAGAGGAGCCCTTCACGGGCAGCCCACGAGGGCAGTTTGCGCCTTGCCTTCTGCCATCCTTCTATCTGTTGCAGGGCAT
>CAJONT010000230.1 GCA_905235975.1 uncultured Prevotella sp. | reverse complement strand
CCAATAAGGAGCAGGCGCCAATCCCTGCTCTCCTGTCAGGTAGCGGCTCCACGGTTCCAACTTGCTCTCATACAGAGCGTCGCACTCGGGTCGCACTTGGAAGATAATGGCATTGCATCCGTCTTTTGCCAACTCATCGAGTTGGTAGGACAGTGTGTTCTGCATCTGCTGTGTAGACATGCCCATGAACTGTCCGTTGACAGATTGAATCCAAGCCCCTCTGAATTCCCTTTTCTTCGGCGAATCGGACGTTGTGACAGTCTTGTTGGTGTGGCAGGCAGACAGTGCAAGCACGAGGCCGGCCAAAAGGAAAAAATGTATTTTCTTTATCATAGATTAGTTGTGTGAAAAAAATAAAGTGAAAGAAAAAGAGAACCTGTCGACAAGTTCTCTTTTTCTTTCACCTTATCTATATTAGAAGAAGAGGTATCTGTTGTCGGTTACCTTTGCATTGTTGACCAGCTCGGTGAACACCATGCGTGAGAACATCTGCATGTAGCTCTGAGCGGATTTGCTCTGATAACTCTTCGCGTCGAAGGCACCCTCGAGTTTTCTGCGGTCGGTCACCTGGAAGAGGTAGACGCCCTGGTTACCCTTGACGGGATGTGCACTGAACTTACCTTTCTCGGTAGCGCAGACAGCGCCGCTGAGGGCGGGCTCCTGAGCCTGCAGCTCAGAGATGAATGCCGGAGAAGCGAGCGAGATCTGTTTCACCTCGGAAATCTTGGCACCCTTGGCCTTGGCATCGTTCATGCTCTTCACACCATTCACCTTGGCCATGATTTGCTCAGCCTTCTTGTCGCGCATCACTTCCTGCTCCAGGTAGTTCTTCACGTCTTCATTGGAGAGCGGCATGTAACCCTTGGGATAGATATCGGTAAGCACGACGGCGATGAGCTCATCGCGGTTGTTGCCGGCGGTGAACACCTGCGACACTTCACCCTTCTTGGCTGCGAACACCCATCTGAGGGCCTCGCGTGTGTTGGTGAGTCCGGGAATCTCGCCTTGCGATGTAGTGACGTTCTTGACGTCTCTCACCTGGTATCCCGACTTGGCTGCGTTCTGCTCGAAGGCTTCAGCGCTCTGGTTGGCTGCCACAAACTGGTTGAAGTTATTGGTAATCTCGTTGGAAGTTTCCGAAGAGTAAGCGATGGAACGCTTCACGACGGCCACGTCATACTTGGTGGTCATAGCCTTTCTGTCGCAAATCTGCAGGATGAGGTTGCCCTGCACCATGGGAATGTTGGAGGTCTCTCCCACGAGCTGTGTGTTCATAGCGTTGTAGACGGTGCGGTCGTCGGCGGAGATATTGGAAGCCCTCTCATACATGGAAGTAGTGAGCCACTGTTTTTCGCCGCTCTGTCCGTAAATCTTGGCGAGAGCTTCGAAGTCGGCACCACCCTTCACAGCATTGTACACGCTGTCGGCTCTTGTCTTGATTTCGTCGTTGTTCTTGCCACCCACGACAATCATGCGATACTGGATTGAGTCGGGCAAGGTATTCTTCGAAAGCAGTTTTATCACGTTGAGTGTGTTGTCGAGAGCGCTCTCCACGGGGCCTACGGTTACACCCACAGCGAGCGAGTCGAGTTGTCTTGCCACATCGGGAGTGAAGGCATTTCTTGTGACAGGCACACCGAGGTAGCTCACATTCGACTTGCTCTCTCTCACCACCTGCTCAGGATTCTCGGTGGTCTTGAGGTTTTCAGCCACCTTGTTGAGTTCTTTGGTGAGTTCGGCACGGTCGGCAGCGGAAGCCACTTTCTTGACCTGCACGTACTTGATAGCCCTGATTTCATCGGGAATGCGGAAGATTTCCTTCATCTCCTTGTATTTGGCCTCAAGGTCTTGGTCGGTCACCTTGACATCTTTGTCGTTGATGGACTTATAGTCGAAATAAGCCAGCTGGATGTCGCTCTCCTGCTTCTCGGCGTCGAAGTTGAACTTAGCCTCGACGGGGTTGGAGAGGATGCACGAAGCCATGAGTGTCTGATATTTCGATGCGAGGAGCTGTTGTTTGAGCTGTTTCTCCTTGAAGAGGAAGAACTTATAAAGCTTGTTGTACTGCTCAGCTGTCTGCGGGTTGGAACCGTACTGTGTTTTACCCTCGGTCATGAACTTGCGATAGCTGTTCACGTCGAAGCGTCCGGTCTGCTGGTTGGCAAACTCCGGGTTGACATTGCACATTTCGATGAGCACCTGGTTTGTGCCCTGCTTCATTACGTTCTGAATTTCCTCACTTGTAACGGTGAGTCCGAGCTTATTAGCCTCGTTCTCGATGATTTTGTTCTGCACGAAGTTCTGCCATGCGGCATCTCTGAGCTGATCCTCAGTAGCCTGCGGAGCAGTGATTTTTGTGCACTCCACAAATTCTTCGAGATAGGACTGATAATCCTGTGCTCCGATTTTTTCACCTACTACCTCGCCCACGCGGTTGCTCCTGTTTCTACTTGTCGTCTCGCAGGAGCGGAACATATCGCCAGCGATAAATCCAAAGAGACCCAGACCGATAACACCGACCAGGAAAGGCCCCCAGCTTCTAATTTTTCCTATTGCTGCCATTACAGTTGTTTATATAAATTTTAGTTTTACACTCATTTTCGTTGGCAATTGGTGTGGAAAAAGGCAATCTTGCCTTGTTTCCGCACAAAAAGCGTACAAAATTACAAAGAAATTGGCAAAACGCCCAAATTTTCAGTTGAAAAAACCGATTAAGGAAGTACTTTTAGTCTTACGAGTTCAATTTTTGTCATTGTGTTGCGTATAATCTTGAATTCGAACCTCCCCACTTTGATCACTTCGTTAAGTTTGGGGAAACTCTGGTAGTAATGCAGTATGAGCCCACCCACGGTCATATACTCATCGCTTTCAGGCAGGTCGAGGTCGAACATTTCGTTCACTTTGTCTATTTCGAGTCTTGCGGAGAGGAGATATTCTCCGTTCTCGGTTTGTTTTGCCACATATTGGTTGTTGTCGTGTTCGTCTTCTATTTCGCCGAATATTTCCTCCACGATATCCTCGAGCGAGACGATGCCGCTTGTGCCACCGAACTCGTCGATGACCACTCCGAGGCTTTTTTTCTGTTGCAGGAAGGTCTTGAGCATTTTGTGAGCCGGCATGGTTTCGGGTGCGAAGGGCATGGTCCTGACGCTGTCTCTCCACTGTTCCGGTTTTTTGAACATTTCCGAACTGTGAATATAGCCGATGATATGGTCGATATCCTCTTGGTAGACTATGATTTTGGAATGTCCGCTCTCTATGAAGTACGACTTAAGTTCCTCTATACCGATATCCTCAGGCACGGCGACGATTTCCGTTCTCGGTTTCATGCAGTCGCGCACCTTCAGTTCGGAGAAGTCGAGTGCGTTTTGGAATATTTTCACCTCATCCTCGATGTCGCTGCCTTGCGGTGCATTTTCTATGCTGCTTTGCAGCAGGAAGTCGAGGTCAACCTTCGAGAAGGAGCCGTCGTTGGCGCCGTCGTCCATCTTGACGCCTACGAGTCGGAGCAAGATTCTGGAGAGGAAGGTGGCGAACCTTGAGATGGGCCAGAGGATGAGATACAGTCCATAGGCCGGTATTGCGAAGATGTTGAGCAGGCTGTTGGGCCGGCTTTTGAAGAACATCTTGGGCAGGAACTCGCCCGTGAAGAGCACGATGAGCGTGGAGAGAATGGTATCGGCGGGCACGGTGAATCCCGGCGACATGCCCTTAAAGATTGTGCTGTCGAAGAGTTTGGCAATGAGAATGCCGTAGATGACAAGTGAGATATTGTTTCCCACGAGCATTGTGCTGACGAAGTTGTTGGGATTGTCATAGAAAACTGCGAGGCACTTCTGTGTCAGGCCTTTTTTCTCTTTGTCCATCTCAACGAGCAGCCTATTGCTTGCCACGAAGGCTATTTCCATGCCTGAGAAGAAAGCAGAGAAAGCCATTGTGACGAGAATACCTATTATGAGCGAAATCGACATATTGATAATGGAGAAAGCAATGATCCGCACATTAGTTGTTATGCACACGAGAGGGAGATGCGGGTCCTCTTCCCCTTGTTCTGTTGAGAGAGTCGTTTTCGGATTTGTCGTCCGATTCACCGATATCGCCTTTTACGAATGAGCCTTTGGTAGAAGAGGCATCATACTTAGTCATATTCTCATTGCTGCGGAAGCGGGTACCCTGCAGTTCCCGTTCGTCGGTGATGAGATGAGAGTAGCGGTTGGAGTAGACTTCGTGGTTGCGGTCATCCCAGAAGAGTTCCTCGCTGCTGAATCGCAGTCCGTTTTTAGTGAATATTTTCACTCTTCCCCTCAGTTCCCACAAATGTTCGATGTCATAGTAGTAGGCCGTGTCGCACTGGATGTAAGACTCCACGTGCAGGTTTTGGTCGAACTGTTCAAGGAAGATGCCCTTTTCGAAAATCCACCTTGAAGGTTGCCTTACGGTATTGACCTCCCACTGTTCGGTGACGATACGGTACTTTATCACGCCGGAGTCGGAGATGAGCGTATTCACTCCAAAAGTGACCATCATGGGCACGGAGTCTCGCGGATTGATGGCCGGTGCAGTATGTTCTATTTCCTCGCTGCATGCCGACGCCATGACCAGGATGCACGCTGCGGCCACGATGAGGATGGCGTGGAGCGAGGATGTGTTCTTTTTCGTCTTTGTTATTCTACTTTCCATTTCATGAACCATCGTTCATTGAACGTAAGTCCGATATTGATACGGAAGGTGTTTTCGGTGAGCATACCAGTACCGCTGGCATGCACCCACTGTCCGCTGATGTTGAGAATGGAACGGTTGTTCCACTGGTTGGCGATGGGGAAGCTGAATCCCGCACTGACGCCCAGTTCCTTTGGTCCGTCCTTACCATTTATAATTAAATAAGGTGTAGTGTAGCTTGCACCCACTTTATACCTTACGGTGTTGAAGAATTTCCTTGAGAGCGGGTTGCGGCAATATTCGCCACCCACGGTGATTTTCTTCACATCCTTGAAGTAGTTTTTGCTTAGCTCATAGCTTGAGACATTGTTGACCTTTGTATCGACGGGGAAGGAAGTATCGCCCCATTTCTGCAGCGAGAAGTCGGCACCGAAGCGAATCCTCTTTTCGTGGTCGATTAAGAATCCGGCAGTGAAGACAGAGGGCAGTTCGAGTCCGTCTTTTACGACGAACGTGGTGGTATCGCTCACCGCCGTCTGTGTGTTGCGCGAGATGATTTTCACCTCCGGGTCGGCATCTATCTTGTGTCCGTAACCATAGGTGGCACCGAACAGCAGGTCGGTTTTCTTTGAGAGTTTGAAGTACAGTTGCAGACCAGCATCGATTTTATAGTTCTGCACATCGGCGGAATAATACTTTGAGATGGTATTTACGTATCCGTCGGAATAGCTGTTGACGACCGACCTGTCGTAATCGCCCCAGAGGTAAGATCCGTTCACACCGATGGAGAGCCCTTTGAAAGGTTGCCATCCGAAGCCCAGATACGCCTGGTGCAGGCCGCCGTTGCCCGAATACGTATTCACATAATAGGTGCTGTTCATGTCGCCTACCTCATTGGAGTTGGAGTAATTGTATCCCACATTGGTAAAGGGCACGACACCGAAGCTCACGCCGAGGTTGGGTAAAGCCCTGAAAGCAGCCACTGCATATTCGAAGTCGGCGTTCTTGGCATTCTTCTTAAGTCCGTTCTCATTGAAATTGGTAAGCTGTCCCGAGACGCCCGCATCGAAGATGAAGGTGAGTGAGTCGACAGACGAATAGGAAGCCGGATTGAGGAAGTTCACCTGATTACCGTCTCTGAAACCCATTGCGAGTCCGTTCATACCGCGGTTGAAACCCGTCGACTGATCTGATAGTTTACCGAATCCATATTGGCTATACGGCGAATTGGTACCGCTCTGTGCCCACGTGGCGACAGCGGCGGCAACCATAAAGGCCGTGAGGAGAGTTTTTTTCATGTCGGTTGAAAAAGAATCTAACTTTTGCATATCAAGGTGCAAAATTATTGAAAAAAAACGAAACGATGGCACGATTTAACATATTTATCGCGTAGATTCATTTTTTTAGTTTAATTTTGCACCTGTGAAAACATTAAGCGTCCGTACATTGGAAATGCAGTTGCTCCTGCTGCTGATTGTGGCAGGGGCAGGAGAGTCGCGTGCCGAGACAACCGACCCCTTCCGTTTCAGTCTTCTCACCTGCGGTGCCCACGAAGAGGTGTACAGCCTCTACGGCCACTCCGCCATCCGTTTTGAGAATCTGGAAACGGGAGAGGACTTGGTGGTGAACTATGGTGTTTTCGATTTCCACAAGCCCTATTTCGTGCTCCGCTTCGTATTCGGTCTGACCGACTATCAGATGGGCATCACCACCTTCGAGAATTTTCTGCGCGAGTACCAGTATTATCACAGCAGTGTGACGCAGCAAGAGCTCGACCTCACTGCCTCGGAGAAGGCCGCCATTCTGTATGCCCTCCAGCAGAATGCCCTTCCCCAGAACATTGTGTACCGCTACAACTACTTCTACGACAACTGCACCACGCGTGCCCGCGACATGCTCACGCAGCATTTGGACGGCACGGTGCACTACCCTGCAGTGACCGACAGCACGCTCACCTATCGCGAGATGGTGCACCAGTGCACGGAAGGTCACCCCTGGCTTCAGACCGGCATCGACCTGTTGCTCGGTGTGGGTGCCGACCGCCCCACCAGCGGCGCAGAGCAGCAGTTCCTGCCCGCGCATCTGATGCACGACTTTTCGAGTGCCGAGGTGTGGCGTTCCGACGGCAGCCGCCGTCAGCTTGTGCTTCGCACCACCCCCCTGTTGGAGTCAGGCCCGCAGGCGCGCAGCAAGGAGTTTCCGCTCTCTCCCGAGGCCACCTTCGGTCTCTTCTTCGTGCTCACCGTGGCCATTACGGTGATGGAGATTTTCCGGCGCCGTGTGATGTACCTGTACGACTTGCTGCTGATGCTGCTCACCGGCGTGGCCGGCATAATAATTTTTGCGATGCTCTTTTCGCAGCATCCCACGGTGCGTGTGAACCTGCACCTTCTGATGCTCAATCCCCTACCCCTTTTCTTTCTGTATCCCGTCATCCGCCGCGAGCGTGCGCACCACTTCCATTGGTGGTGGCATCTGCAACTGGCCCTGCTGATTCTTTACTTGATAGGCGGATTTTTCCAAGCATATCCTGTCGGGATGTATTTTTTGGCATTATCTTTGCTGGTAAGGAATGTAACCCGTTATCGGGTTCTGCAGCGCCACGCTCGCCGTTGAGGCGTTGCTTTTCGCCTGCCGACCCATGAAAAGCGGTGCAGAAGGCGGAAAAAGCTGTAAAAAATATATTATTCCAGAAATAATCGCTACCTTTGCAAAGACTTTGCGCCCATGGTAATTCCCGTCCGGCTGCCGGGTCAGCACAAGAGAAAGAAATAGAAAGAAAATAAAAAACATAAGAAAATGAGTTTTATCAATGTACTTCAGTCCATCTTCGGCAACAAGTCGAAACGCGACATGAAGCTTATCCAGCCCATTGTGGAGAAGGTGAAAGCCACCTACCCAGAGATTCAAGCCTTAGACAACGATGCCCTTCGTGCCCGCACGAAGGAGATACAGCGTTATGTACAAGACTCCGCCCTTGAGGAGAAGAAAAAAGTGGCCGAGCTGAAAGCCACCATCGAAGAGACCCCGATTGACGAGCGCGAGCCTATATTCAATCAGGTAGACAAGATTGAGAAAGAGATACTCGAGATCTACGAGAAAGCCCTCGACGAAGTGCTTCCCGTGGCCTTCAGCATTGTGAAGGAGACCGCTCGCCGTTTCGCAGAGAACGAGGAAGTGACGGTGACGGCAAACGATTTCGACCGCGAGCTTGCCGCCACGAAAGACTTTGTGCGCATAGAGGGCGACAAGGCCATTTACTCTAACCACTGGATGGCCGGCGGCAACGACCTGAAGTGGGACATGGTGCACTACGACGTGCAGCTCTTCGGCGGTGCCGTGCTTCACCAAGGCAAGATAGCCGAGATGGCCACCGGTGAGGGCAAGACCCTTGTGGCCACCCTTCCCGTATTCCTGAACGCCCTTACGGGCAACGGTGTGCACGTGGTGACGGTGAACGACTACCTTGCCAAGCGTGATGCCGAGTGGATGGGACCGCTGTATAT
>CAJONT010000229.1 GCA_905235975.1 uncultured Prevotella sp. | reverse complement strand
TATGGCATGTCGCCGCGAGAGTATATGCAAGAACACCAAAACAGATGAAACAATACGATATTTATATTTTCGACCTCGACGGCACCTTGCTCGACACACTGGGCGACTTGGCGGCAAGCACCAACTATGCGCTCTGCCACACCGGCATGCCGCCACGCACCATCGACGAGGTGCGGCAGTTTGTGGGCAACGGCGTGCGAAACCTGATGAGAAGGGCTGTGCCAGAAGGGGAGGACAACCCGCGATTTGAGGAGGCTTTCGCCCTCTTCCAACAGCATTACCTGCAACACGGACTCGATACCACCGAGCCCTATCCGGGCATCCTGCCGCTGCTCGACACGCTCAAACAGCGCGGTAAGAAGGTGGCTGTGGTGAGCAACAAGTTTCAAACCGCCACGCAACAGCTGTGCAGCCATTTCTTTGGCTCGCTCGTGGATGTGGCGATAGGGGAACGGAAGGACGTGCGGCGGAAACCGGCTCCCGACACCGTGCTCACGGCACTGAAGGAACTGAATGCCGCGCCCGATAACGCGGTCTACATCGGCGACAGCGATGTGGATATACAAACGGCATCCAACTGCGGTCTGCCCTGCATCAGCGTGCTCTGGGGGTTCAGAAGCCGGGAGTTCCTCATCGAAAAGGGCGCTACACACTTGGTGCAACGCCCGGATCAGCTGTTGTGGAGCGCTGAATAATATCTACGACAGGGTGTGGAGGTCTAAGAAACTCTGCACCTCGTCTTTGTAGCTGTCGGAAATGGGGATGTAGTGGGTGCCGAAGACAATGCGGAAACGGTCCACCATCTTCACCTTCGTCATGTGCACAATGTACGAACGGTGGGTGCGCATGAATTCGGGATGGGGCAGGTTTTCTTCCAGCTTCTTCATGTTCATCAGGCTCATCACATACTTCTGCTCATTGTCGGTGTATATCTTCACATAGTCTTTCACCCCTTCTATGAACAAGATGTCGTCGAGGCATATCTGCATCAGCTTGTAGTCGCTCTTCACGAAGATAAAACGGTCGCGCTCAAACAAATACTGCTTCTCTTCTTCCGAAAAGGCATCCTGGGCCTTGTTCACCACCCGCACGAAGTCTTCATAGCTCACCGGCTTCAGTAGATAGTCGAGGGCATTCACCTTATAGCCCTCGATGGCATATTGGCTGAAGGCGGTGGTGAACACAATCTTGGTGTGCCTCGGAATGAGGGTGGCAAACTCAAGACCGCTCAGGTCGGGCATCTGGATGTCGAGAAACAACAGGTCGATTTTCTTCTCCTTGATGTCTTTGATGGCCTGAACGGCACTGTTGTAAGTGCCCACTAAATGGAGAATGGGCGTGCGCTCCGCATAGCTGGCCAATAACTGAGCGGCCAGGGGCTCGTCGTCAATGATGATGCAGTTGAGTGTCATGAATCGTTAGTTTTGAAATGTACATCGTGCCGTCGGAAGTCACACCTTTCTCCCATTCATATCTGCCGGAGTAGGTGAGGTCCAGACGGAGGGCTACTTGCTGAAGGCCAATGCCGTGGCCACTCTGGTCTTTCGACGTCTTAGGGTAGTTGGAATTGCGTATCTCGCAAGTGATTTGTGTCTCATCGGCCGCAATAGACACATCAATCGTACTGGGTGACGTAGGACTGATACCGTGCTTGAAGGCATTCTCTACAAGCGAGATGATAATCATAGAGGCTATCTGGATGTGACAGGGGCTGGGTATGTCGTAGCGTTCTGTCACCGTCACATGGCTGGGAAGACGGAGCTTCATGAGATTGATGAAGTCGTGAATGAATTTTGTCTCCTCGGCAAGGTTCACAAGGGGCGTCGCATCGTAGAGAATGTGACGAAGCATCTGGCTCAGATGTTTCACGGCATTCTGCGCACGCGACTGGTCGAACGATATGAGCGCGTAGATGTTGTTGAGCGTGTTCAGAAGAAAGTGGGGACTTATCTGGTTGCGGAGGTTCTTGAGCTCTGCCTCCTTGAGGGCCACCTCGCGCTCCTTGTTCTCGCGCTCCAACTCCATCCAGCGGCGCGACGTGCGGAGCGACGACGACAACGCTACCGCCACAACGAGATTGAAGAAACTGCGCAAGAAACTGAACAGGAAGAATCGTCCTGGTTCCTTGAAGGGTGGTAGGTGACGGGGTATGCGGCCGCTGGCCAGTTCTTCCTGGGCTCGCAGTTGGTGTATGTATTCCGACCATTCGGTGAGTGCCAATGCCAGAATGAGGACCAACACCAGATTGGAAATCCAGAAAAAACTGTGCTTCTCCTCGTGCATCAGGTAACGGGGTACCAACCAGAGGTAATTGATATAGAAAACGGCCACCACCACGGAGGGCAGCACCAGGCGGCGCAGATAGCTCACCACCGTCACTTCTTCGTCTGGAGCCGTAAACGTGATGGGTATCAGCAACAGTGTGCTGACCACCACGAGATGTATCCAGAACGAGTGGGCCAAGAGGTATTTCTTCTTCTGCATCGGCGTATGGTTGGGTAGGGGATGTTATTCGTAGCGGATGGCTTCAATCGGATCTAAACGGGCTGCCTTCTTGGCGGGATACCAGCCGAAGAACACGCCTGTGAAGGTACAGACGGCAAAGCTCATCACGATGCTCCAGGGCTGAATGTATATGGGCCACTTGACAAGCGAATTGATGCCGTACGACAGTCCTACGCCCAACAGCACGCCTATCACACCGCCAGTCATGCTGAGCAGGATGGCCTCGATGAGAAACTGGTTCAGGATGTCGATGCCGCGCGCTCCCACACTCATGCGGAGGCCTATCTCGCGTGTGCGCTCGGTCACACTCACATACATGATGTTCATGATGCCTATGCCGCCCACAATCAGCGATATGCCGGCCACAGCACCGAGCAGGATGGTAAGCATGTTGGTGGTGCTGTTCATCATGCTCGACAACTCTTCCTGGGAACGGATGTTGAAGTCGTCGTCGTCGCCGGCAAATTCAATCGACTCGTCGGCATCGCGCAACTTGTGGTTGCGGCGCAGTATGTCCGTGATTTCTTCCGTGGCCTTGTCAGTCACACCCTCGGTAATGGCGGAGCAGACAATGCCTCCTAAGTAAGTCTGGGCCAGGATGCGCTTCATCACTGCGGTATAGGGGGCCAGCACAAGGTCGTCCTGGTCCATGCCCATGGAGTTGTAGCCTTTCTTCTTCAGCACACCGATCACCTTGAAAGGAATCGACTTGAAGCGGATTACCTTGCCGATGGGGTCGCCGCCGTCGGGAAACAGGTTGTCCACCACGGTCTGGCCAAGGATGCACACCTTGGCACTCGTCTTGATGTCGCCCTCGGTAAACATCTCGCCCTCCGACACCTTGAGCTGACGGATTTCAAGATATTCCTGGTTCACACCGTAGATGCTCGACGGGGTGTTGTTGTTGCCGTATACGAACTGTCCGGTACTGTTCACGGTAGGACTCACGGCACTCACATAGCTGCACTGCTCCTTGATGGCTTCGTAGTCGGATATCTTGAGCGTCTCCATCGCAGAGGCATCCTGACGCACACCGCCGCGCATGTCGGCACCGGGATTTATCATAATCATGTTGGAGCCCATCTCTGATATGTTCGACTGGATGCTCTTCTTCGTGCCCTGGCCTATCGCAAGCATGGTAATCACAGAGGCAATGCCGATAATGATGCCCAACGCCGTGAGAAACGAACGCATCTTGTTGGCTGCTATCGCGCGTAGCGCTATCTTCATCAGATTGGAATAGTTCATCTTGCTCTTCTTTTGGGGTTATTCGTCGGTTTGAGGAGGAAGGGCGGCAAGGCCCTCGGCGGCCGACTGGATGTGCTGGTTAGCCTCGTCGCTGATGACGCGGCCGTCGCGAAGCATGATGTTGCGGCTCGAATAGTGGGCGATGTCGGGGTTGTGCGTCACAAAGATGATGGTGCGGCCCTCGGCATGCAGCTTCTGGAAAAGAACCAGAATCTCAAAACTGGTGCGCGTGTCAAGGTTGCCGGTGGCCTCGTCGGCCAATATCACGGCGGGGTCGTTCACCAAAGCGCGCGCAATGGCTACACGCTGCATCTGTCCGCCCGACATCTGGTTCGACTTGTGGTAGAGACGGTCGCCGAGACCTACGGCCTGAAGCGCATTGACGGCCTTGTTGCGGCGCTCCTTCGCACCCACCTCGCCATTGTACATCAGTGGCAGCTCTACATTCTCCACACTCGTGGTCTTGGGCAGGAGGTTGTAGTTCTGGAATATGAATCCTATCTTGCGGTTGCGGAGCACGGCACGCTGCGACTTCGACATCGTGCGCACAGAGACTCCGTCCAGATAGTATTCGCCGCGTGTGGGCGTGTCCAAGCAGCCCAACTGGTTCAGCAGGGTCGACTTGCCGGAGCCCGACTTGCCCATGATGGTCACAAACTCGCCTTCGTAAATCTTGAAGCTCACACCGCGAAGCGCATGGACGGTCTCCTCGCCCACGAGAAAGTCGCGGCACACGTTCTCAAGCTCTATTACTACTTTCTTGTTCTCCATATTGTGGGGGCGCTGTTGCAATGCTTTATTTTCTCCTGTTGTTGCGGTTCATCGGACCGGGTGCAAACGGGCTGCGCTCCGTATTGCCTTGACCGTCGGAAATCTCTTCGTCGGTGGTCACCTTGAGCTCGGAGATGATGGCGGTTCCTTTCGACACACCGCTCACTATTTCGGTCAGACTGCCGTCGGTCATGCCGATTTTCACTGCATGTGCCTTCAGCGTGTTGCCTTCTATCGTCCACACCTTGTTCTTGCCGTTGCAGTCCACTATCTTCCACTCCTTGCCTAAGGTCTCTTTCGTGGGCGTGAAACGCAAGGCCTTAGAGGGGATGCAAAGCACACCGTTGCGCTCTGTCGTGTAGATGGTGACATTGGCGGTGAGACCGGGCTTCAGCTTCAGGTCGGCATTCGGGGCGCTGATCACCACTTCGTAGGTCACCACATTGTTGGTGGTGGTGGCTTCCTGGCGCACCTGGGTCACCGTGCCCTGGAACTTGTCGTCGGGGTAGGCATCCACCGTGAACGTCACACGCTCGCCGGCACGCACATTGCCGATGTCGGCTTCGTCCACGTCGGCCACTACCTGCATGTTAGTAAGGTCCTTCGCAATCTTGAAGAGCTCGGGGGTGCTGAAACTGGCGGCCACCGTCTGTCCTTCCTCAACCGACTTGGAGAGTACCACACCGTCGATGGGGGAGGTGATGGTGGCATAGCCGAGGTTGGTCTGCGCACGCTGAACGGTCTCCTTGGCCTGCGCTACCTGCTCCTTGGCCTGACGGTAGGAGAGCTGGGCGGTCTCAAACTCGTCGGCACTCACCAGACCTTTGTTCAGAAGGGTCTGATAACGGCTGAAGTTGGCGGCTTGGTAGTTGAGCGAACTCTCCAAACTCGACAGGTTGGCTTTTGCTGTGTTCAGCTCACTCATCAGGTTGGTCTTGTCGAGCTCGGCTATCACTTGCCCTTTCTTCACCTCGCTGTTGTAGTCTACATAGAGGTGGCTCACAATGCCCGACACCTGGGTACCCACCGTCACGGAGGTGACGGGCTCGATGGTGCCGGTGGCTGTCACACTGTTCTGAAGATTGTTCTCTTCCACCTGAACGGTGTTGAAACTCACGGTCTCTTTCTTTTGCTTGCCGGAGAAAAGCCAGAAGGCAATGGCTGCAAGCAGCAACAAAAGGACGAAAATCCAAATCTTGCTTATCTTCTTCATAAAGGTCTGTTATATGTGTTTGTTTCCGTTTCTCGTTTCGAGGGGACTGTCGACTACCGCTGATACAGCTTCAGCAGGTAGATGTCGAGGATGGTCATGTATTTGCTCTGAAGCTCGTTCTGCTGGGCGTTCACAAGATTGGTCTTGCCGGTCATCAGCTCTATGATGTTCTTCAGACCCAGACGGAACTGCTCGCTCAGAAGCTCATAGCTGGCCTCCTGGCTCTTGGTGGCCTCACGGGCGGCCTTGTAGTTGCTCTGGTTGGTCATGCCCTCTATCCAGTAGCCCTCTATCGTGTTGTACAGGTCTTTCTCCTGCTGCTGAAGGTCGAGCAGACTGCTCTCTCGTTGCAGGCGTGCCTTGTTCACCATCGTCTTGCTCTGGCGGTTGTCGAAAATGGGGATGCTGAGCGTGGCACCTACACCCATGTCGAAATTGGTCTTCAGCTGCTTGCCCCAGGCGCGGTCGTCCATGGAGGTGGTGTTGGTGGCCACTGTTCCGTTCACGCCCACCGTGGGAAGCTTCTGCGCCTTCGCTATGTCGAGGTTCACATTGCTGCTCTCAATGGCGAGTTTGGCACTCTGTATCTCCGGACGGCGCTCAAGGGCCTGGGCATAGACGGCGCTCAGGGCGGGTATCTTTTCAAGGGCCTGGGCGTCGGTGTAGGCGGGGGAGGCAATCTTAAAGGAGTCCGACTCGGTGAGCTCCAGCACCTGACGTAGCTGGAAGGTGTAGTTCTTCACATTGTTCTCGGCCGACACGATGTTGTACTCGTCCTGCGCACGCTGTGCGGTGAGCTGGGCAAGGTCGGCCTTGCTCATCTTGCCTACCTCCAGCATGGCCTGACCGCGTTCCTCGTTCTTCTTGCTCGTGGCAAGGCTCTGGCGGCTCACCTCTATCGCCTCCGTGCTGTAGAGAATCTGCACGTAGAGCTTCACAATCTGTTCTTCTATGGTGCGCGCCATCGTCACCGAGTCGATCTCCGCCTTCTGGGCGGTCAACTTGTTCAGCTTGATGGTGTTGCGGTTGCGGTTGCCGTTCCACACGGTCCAGTTGGCATTGATGCCGTAACTGCCGTTGTAGTACACCTTGTCAATGCTCGATTGTACGTAGCCGTTGGCCACCGTGTTCTGGCCGGAGGAGACAAAGGGGCGGTACACGATGTTCTGGTTGGTGGAGCCTGAGAGTGAGGGGAGCAGTTCGGCGCGCGACTGCAGTACGTCTTCCTCGGCTGTAAGGCGGGTGATACGGTTCTTCTTTAACTGGATGTTGTTCTGAAGGGCGTAGTCGATGCAGTCTTGCAGCGTCCATTCTTTTTCGGTGGTCTGCGCATCGAGGGCTTCTGGCATGGCGCACAGCAGAAGGGCAACGAGAACTTGTAATAGTTTCATATTAATTTTAATTTAAAACTGCGACAAAATTATTGATTTGGTCGATAAAAACAAAATGGAATAGATGTTTCCTTTCAATTAAGAGAATGTCAAGTATTTTCTGTCGACAACATTTCCG
>CAJONT010000228.1 GCA_905235975.1 uncultured Prevotella sp. | reverse complement strand
TCAGAAGGCGTGTAGCGGGCTACACAACTGATGAGACTTGACGCTTTGCACCGAATAAAAGCAAAAAGCGACCGAAACGAAACCAATGGAACACAGCCTTCAAAATTTTCAGAATTAATAGAACACACCTAAACCATTTCTTTCGTAATTTAAGCCCACCTATAGTATTTCGCGCGCTATCCAGGCACACGCTTCTGCATCGGCCAAGGCATGATGATGCTTAGTAAGCAGGTAACCGCACGCTGCTGCTACGGTGTGCAACTGATGATTGGGCAGATTCCTGAATTTTCGTCTGGCCGCTCTGAGTGTGTCGTAGAAGACGTAGTCGGGATAGTCCATGCAGTACACCCGAAACGCGGCTTTCAGACACCTCTCGTCAAAACCTTTGTTGTGGGCTACAAGTGGAAGGTCTGATATCAGGGGTGCCACCTCTTCCCATACGTATGGAAATACAGAAGCCTTGTCGGTATCTTCCTGGCATAGGCCATGTACCTGAGTACACCAGTAACTGTAGTAGTTGGGCTCGGGTTGCACCAGTGAGTAGAACCGGTCGGCTATCTCACCGTTCCGCATGATGACCACTCCCACAGAGCAAATGGAACTGGGCTCGTGGTTGGCTGTCTCAAAGTCTATCGCGGCAAAATCTTTCATTGCAAACTGTCTATTTCTTTGATTTATGCAAATGTAGAAATGTTTGCTGATATCACCAAATCATTACGCTTCTTTTTACGCCTATGCCATAATCTTATGGTTGTTGACAATTGTTCAAAAATCTGTCAAAAACTGAGCCCAATTAAATAAAATTTACAAATTGACATTTTTGGCGGAATATTTCACATCGGTTAGAGAAACACTTTATAATTTTGTTCTTGGAATCTAAAGGAACCTAATCGTATAAAGTTAATCTTTGTTTTCTAATATTAACCTAAATGTGTAATGAATAAATTTATCGTAAAATCGAAAGTGCTGGCATTGTCTCTGTTGGGGACGATGCTATGTTCATTGCCTGTCTCTGCCGACATGAGCAATGATGGGCTGAAGGTGAACGACATCCAGGGTGTTGCCCCTCAGCAAAGTGCTAACGTCAGCGGAACGGTGGTGGATGTCAATGGTGACCCCATCATCGGCGCGACTGTCATCGAGAAAGGGACGAAGAACGCTGCTATTTCCGACTTCGACGGAAAATTCACCGTGAGTGTCTCAAAAATCGGTGCAACGCTCACTGTGAGCTACATCGGCTACAAGTCACAGGACATCAAGTCTACGAGTGCTCCTATAAAAGTTGTGCTTGTGGAAGATGCCGCTCAACTGGAAAACGTGGTGGTCATCGGTTACGGTACCGCTCGCAAGAAGGACCTGACAGGTTCGGTCGTGCAGATTCGCCCCGAGGCACTGGCCAACGAAAGCCCCTCCACCGTTCAGGACTTGCTGCGTGGTACGGCTGGCCTGAGTGTAGGACTGAGCAACGATGCCAAGGGTGGTGGTTCGCTCAACATCCGTGGCCAACGTTCGGTCTATACCGGTGGCGGTCACAGTGAACCTCTTATCATCCTCGACGGTATGCAGTTCTATGGCGAACTCTCGGAAATCAACCCCGACAACATCGCCCAGATTGATATTCTGAAGGATGCCTCCTCGGCTGCCGTCTATGGTGCCAAGGCTGCCAACGGTGTGATTATCGTCACCACAAAGAAAGGTAAGAGCGGTGCGCCCACCGTTTCGGCTTCTGCCAACTTCGGTTTCGTCACCCGTGCAGACTATCAGGAGTATTTTTCCACAGATGAATATACCCAACACCTGGTGGACTATTTCGAGCGTCAGACGTACGGACTGAATGAAGCCGGTCAGTGGTCGGCATACGCCAAGGGTCAGACCAACCTCGGATACTATCGCAGTCCCGACAACCTTCCTGCAGGCGTGTCGATCGACCAGTGGAGAGGCTACACCGTCAATGACAATCAGAGCGACAGGGAAATATGGCTCCGTCGTATCAACTTCAAAGGCAATGCCTTGGAGAATGCCATTGCAGGCAAGACCATCGACTGGGACGACTATGTGTATCGTACCGGCTTCCAGCAGGATTACAACGTGAATGTAGGTGGTGCTACCGATAAGGCCAACTATTTTCTGTCGGCAGGCTACTTGAAGAACCAGGGTGTGAAAAAAGGCGACGACTATGAAACTGTGCGCGTGGCGCTGAAAACCAACATGTACATCAGCAGCTGGCTCACCATCGGTGCTACGGTGAATTTCCAGAACCGTACCGACGGCAACAACCTGGATCCGGGCGACATGGTGAATTACAGCCCGTATGCAAGCGACAAGGATGCCGATGGCAACTGGTTGCAGTATATCTTCGACAGTTCAGAATATACTCAACGTCCGCAGTCGCCTTACTTCTCATCAGACTATACAGATTTGGAGAAGGGCTTCACGGTAATGAACAGCCAGTTCAATGTGAAAATCAAACTCCCATTCAATATTTCCTATCAGTTTAACGCCTCTCCACGCTACCAGTGGTTCTACGACCGCTACTTCATGTCTGCCGACCTGCCCGACAGCAATCCCAGCGGCCGCGGTGTGAACCGTGAACAGGCCAAGCGTTTCGACTGGTCGCTGAACAACATCCTCACCTGGCAGTACACCTTCAACAAGGTACACGACGTGACCGTCACGCTCGTACAGGAGGCTGAGGAGCGCCGCTACTGGCAGGACCGCATCGAAGCCCGTCATATCCTTCCGACGGATGCCCTCGGTTTCCACAGTGTCACAGGTGCCACGATGGGAGAGAGTGGCATCAGAGTGAACGACACACACGAAACTGCCGATGCCTTGCTGGCCCGACTCCAGTACACATTTGACAACCGTTACCTGCTGACAGCCTCCGTGCGCCGTGACGGCTATTGTGCCTTCGGTGCCAACTACCCGCACGCTACATTCCCCGCTGTGGCTCTTGGCTGGCTCTTCACCAACGAGAAATTCTGGAAATACCAGGATGTCATGGACTATGGTAAACTGCGCCTCTCTTGGGGTAAGAACGGAAACCGCTCGCTGGCAGACCCCTATCTGGCTCTGTCGAACCTGACCACAGGTCAGTATGTACAGTACTACTACGGTGGTGCCGTACATGACCTGACCTATCTGCGCGTGGATCGTCTCGGAAACCCGAACCTGCAGTGGGAGAAATCAACGGCCTACAACATTGGTCTGGACTTCAGCTTCCTCAACGGACGCATCACCGGTAATCTCGATTGGTATCTCACCCAGACCAAGGATATGATTATGGATCAGCGCCTTCCCGGCTTCTCTGGTTTCGACCACATCACGACCAACCTCGGACAGGTGGACAATAGCGGTATCGAATTGAGCATCAACAGCAAGAACATCGAAACGCCCGACTTCAAGTGGAACACCTCGCTTACTTTCTCTTACAACAAAAACAAGATTAAGAAACTCTATGGTGACTATGACGAGAACGGCAAGGAATTGGACGACAAGACGAACCAGTGGTTCATCGGCCATGCCATCGACGAGATTTGGGACTATAAAATTATAGGTATATGGCAGGTTGATGAGCGCGAAGAAGCCGCCCGTTACGGACAAGAGCCCGGCGACCCGAAGATATGGAATAATCCCGATAATGATATCAAGAATGATGACGGTACCACCACCCCGTATTATGATGAGAACGACAAGGTGTTCATCGGCAAGCGGACGGCTCCTTACCGTATTTCAATGCGCAACGAGTTTACCATCCTGAAGAATATCTCTGTAGGCATCAACCTCTATGGCTTCTTCGGCTGGAAGGCCTCTCAGAATGCTTTCAACTACGACCGCTTCATGAACCGCGACAACGACGGTGGCTTCCTGCTCTACAAGATGCAGAACGAGCCTTACAAGGAGTACTGGACACTGGAGAACCCCTCAAGCAAGTATGCCCGCATCGATGCACAAGGTACTGGCGGTGCCGACCATCCCCACCTCTACGTGAACCGTTCATTCGTTCGTATCGACAATATCTCACTGGCCTATACCTTCCCCAAAGAGATTTGCAATAAACTCTATATCTCAGGCCTGAAGGTCTATGGTAACATCAAGAACGTGGGCAACATCCATTCTGGCGACTGGACTTATGGCGACCCGGAAATCATGACCCACTCCACACGCACCTACAATCTCGGTATTAACGTTACATTCTAAAATCCATTGCGCAATATGAAGACTATGAAATATATCAAAGCAAGTGCGGGGCTGTTGCTCCTGTCCTCAGCCATAACGCTGATTGGATGTAAAGACAGTTTCCTCGACCCCGATCCTCTGTCATTCTATGAGCCGACAGCCACTTTCACCACAGAGTCTGGTCTTTCTGCTGCCCTCTCGCAGAGCGACCTTAACATGAAGACCTGCTGGGCCTCCGGAGCCGACAAAATGGCAATTTTCAACCAGTTCCAGTTCACCGACATGCTGATGATTGGTACGGGTAATGCAGCCTCGTTCAACGACATGAATGCCAACCTGCAGCCCAGCACCGTGGGTACCTCAGAGTTGAACGACCAGGCAGAGCATGCCATTTACTGGTATTGGAATCAGGGCTATGCTGCTGTGAAATACTCCAACACCGTGCTGCAATATGCCCCTCAGGTAAAGGGCTTGTCAGAAGACCTGCTCCACGAGTATATGGGCCGTGCCTACTTCCACCGCTCGTTCTGGTACTATGCACTGGTACACGAGTTCCGCAACGTGCCTCTGTTGACCCGTCTGCCTGAAACACCTAAGCAGAACTACAAGTCAACCACCCGCGAAGCCATCCTTGAGATGATAGAGGGTGACATGGAGAAGGCCGTTCAGTGGGTGCCCAACCAGGCCCCCGGCACCTACACCGAGAACTACAAGGGCGGCTACGTGAACAATGCTGCATGCCGATTGCTGCTGGCAAAGATTTACATGGCCAACTATAAATTTGACAAGGCACTCGAACAGCTGAATGCCATCGAACAACAGGGTTACGCACTGATGACGGAGCCGTTTGGCGTAGAGGTGCAACCGCTGGCTTCGGAAACTTGGCACGTGACCCGTAACGTCATCTGGGACCTGCATCGCCATGAAAATGTGTTCAGAAGTGAGAACAAGGAGTTGATATACGGTCTGGCCAACAGTGGTACCTATGTGAGGGACTTCCGCAGTATGCGCGCTTGGATGCCGTTCTTCTTCGACGGTAAAGTGCATGCCCCCAGTGGCAAACAAGCACTTGCCAACAATGCCTTCAACAACTCCAACTATGACCCTCAGGCCGACTGGCTCCACGCTTGTGGACGTGGTATCGGTTCTCGCCGTCCTACTCCGTGGTCACAGCATGGCCTGTGGAACGTGGAAGGACAAAGCGACAGGGGCGACTTGCGCCACAACAGTGAGGTGGGTAACTGGCTCCGTATGGAGGACCTGACCTACAACCATCCTGATACCAAGCAACCGGATGAGAACGGCGTCGTTTGGTACGGCAAGCACCTGCGCCTCTTTGATGACAACGGCAATTGTCTGTGCGAAGATACGATACGTCGCTGGTACAACACACCGCTCTATAAGCTCTATGCTTACGATGCTGACCGCGACACCCCCTCCAATACCCAGTACAATGGTGTGTCAAAGGGCAGTATTGGCGATATGTATCTCTATCGCTTCGCTGAGGTCATCCTGCTCCGCGCCGAATGCTATGTCTATCTGAAGCAGAACGATCGGGCACGCGAGGAACTGAACAAGATTCGTAGGCGTGCCAAGTGTGACGTGCTCTATCAAGGCAATGTGACCATCGACGATGTGTTCGACGAACGTGCCCGTGAACTCCTTATTGAGGAGTGGCGTCACGACGAGATGGTGCGTGCTTCCTACGACATGGTACAGACGGGAATTGCCGACCGTGAAGGCAACGTCTACACCATGGATGGTATCATAAAAGGTAAAGGTATCGATAAAACTGGCCCAGAAAGTTGGTGGTATCACCGTGTCACCAGGTATGGCAGCTACAACGACGGTACGCTTTATACACCGAATGGAGACAAGACCAACTTCTACTACACACTCGGTCGCCAGAACATCTTCTGGCCCATCCCCGAGGTGGCCATCACTGCCAACTCGAAGGGTGTGCTCTATCAGAACTATGGCTATGAGGGATACGATGAAAACATTCCCGTGTTTACCAACTGGGAGGACGCTGTGGAAGATGAAATCCAATAAGTTGATTTCTTGAACACATAATGACAGTTGTTGCCGTCGGTGCGCTACAGGCTTATGCTTGTAGAGATGCCGACGGCAACTTGACTTGTCAATCCGATTCGCAACACAAACAGCACATAGACGACAGTTAATGACGAATTTACGGTAAGAACTTATTTTTTCCAAGTATGAAGAGAAAAGCATTTGCCACCTACATAAGGAAATCGGGAGTCATTTGGGCCTTATTTGCCTTCGCTCTCTCGTGTCAGGCTCAAGAAGGTACGTGGGATAAGGTGAAATATCCGAATGCGGAGCCGCTGCCCAAGGAGGAATTGGTCAAGGAATTCCAGTGGAAGCCCGGTTTGAGTAATCAGCCGATAGGCAAAGCACGGGGCATCTATCCGGGACGGGTGGTGATGACACGCTACCCGGAAGTCTGTCGCTGGAAAGGACGCTGGCAGTTGGAGGAAGACCAATGGTTCTTGCCGGAGAACACAGACTTGGAAAAGTGCTC
>CAJONT010000227.1 GCA_905235975.1 uncultured Prevotella sp. | reverse complement strand
TTGAAGGACTGCCCCATCAGCATTGAAGTGGCACAGGGCAAGTCGAAGCAGAACTGGAAGCCCCAATTAGTGAAGGCCAAGCTCACGAAGATAGACGAGGTGGTTCGCCCCACGGTGCCCCTGAAATTTGCCGAGATTCCGCACAAAGCCAACCAGCTGACCCTCACCCTAAAAGGTGGCATCACCGTAGACCTGCGGGCCTATGACAACGGTGTGGCCTACCGCTTCGGCATCAACTATGGCAAGAACACGGTGAACGTCGTGGACGAGAGCCTTCAGCTGAACCTGCCCGGCACCTTCACCGCCCATATCTCGAAGACAGGCAGTTTCAACACCTCGTATGAGCAGCCCTACACCCATATCTCCACTGCTGAGCTGAAGTCAGGCGACGAGATGACCTATCTGCCCATCCTGTTAGAGAGCCCGAAAGGCACGAAGGTGCTGTTCTCGGAAAGCGATGTGCGCGACTATCCGCACATGTTCCTCGCTCCTACCGGCAACAACGGCTTCGTCTCCCGTTTCCCCAAATCGCCCGAGACCTGGGAACCCAGAGGCGACCGTAGCTGGAGAATCACCAAAGAACGCGACTGCATCGCCCAGACCGCTGCCAAGCGTACGCTGCCCTGGCGTTTCTTTGTGATTGGCGACGATGCCACGATAGCAAGCAACGAGATGGAAGTGGTGCTGGCAGGCAAGTGCGAACTTGACGACACCTCCTGGATTAAGCCTGGAAAGGTGAACTGGGACTGGTGGAACCACTGGACCGTATGGGGTGTAGACTTTGAGACTGGCATCAACAACGACACCTATAAATATATTATAGACACAGCAGCCAAATTCGGCGTGGAGTATGTATTGCTGGACGAAGGTTGGAACAAGCGTGTGGAAGACCCCTTTGTGACACGTGACGAGATAAACGTGAAAGAACTGGTGGATTATGGCGCAAAGAAGAATGTGGGCATCATACTCTGGTTGTCATGGCTCACCGTGGAGCAGCACATGGACCTGATTAAATTCTATGCCGACATGGGTGTGAAGGGTCTGAAAATAGACTTCATGGACCACAGCGACCAGTGGATGGTGAACTACTACGAACGCGTGGCCAAGGAATGTGCAAAGAACAAACTGCTCGTCGACTTCCACGGCTCGTTCAAGCCGGCCGGTCTGGAACAGCGCTATCCCAACCTCATCTCCCACGAGGGCGTGCGCGGTTTGGAGCAAGGCGGCGGCTGCAAGCCTGAGAACAGCATCTGGCTGCCGTTCATGCGCAATGCCGTAGGACCGATGGACTTCACCCCCGGTGCCATGCTGAACACACAGCCCGAGAACAACCGCGGCACCGGTCAGATGCCGTTGGGAGGCGGCACCCGTGCCTACCAGATGGCACTGTACATTTGCTTTGAGAGCGGTCTGCAGATGTTGGCCGACAGCCCCACACGCTATCTGCGCGAGGCAGAGTGCACCGAGTTTATCAGTGCCGTGCCCACCACTTGGGACGAGACCCGCGTGCTTGCAGCCAAGGCTGGCGACTACTATATCGTAGCAAAGCGTAAGGGCGAGCAGTGGTACATCGGTGCCATGACAGGTGAGCGCAAAGAGCCGCTCGACATCTCCATCTCGCTCGACTTCCTGAGCAAGCCCGGCAAGCTGACCTATTTCAAGGACGGACGCAATGCTCACCGCATTGCCGTGGACTACAAGAAAGGGGAACAGGCTGTGACTCCGCAGACCACACTCCAGCTCCATATCGTACGTAACGGCGGTTGGTGCGGCGTGGTGAAATAAATTTCACAAAAAGAGAATCGGTCTGGAGGGTTCCTCCAGACCGATTCTCTTTTTGTACTTGTTCCAGACAAGAAGGCCGTTATTGTGGTGTATGCGGCGGGACGATTTCATCTGACGGCGCATCGTGTACGAAGACGCACTCTGCCAGGCCCTCGGTGGTCCATATTTTGGTGAAGCCCTCGCCGAACAAATCATCGATAATTTTACATGTTTCTTTCGCGCCCTTGAGCGTGGAATGGCAACTGTAGCATATTTTATAGACAGCGGAGCCATCGACCATATCTTCGTAAACGGGCATTCCGTCGAAGGCATCGGGACCGCTATAGAAGAAATTGTGCACTTCGTCCATGGATTCGCAGGTGGCTATCACGACATAATGCACGATAGGGAGATTTTTCAACTTGACCGGTGTGCTGCTCAATTTTACGAATCTGCTGTTCACATAGCCCACCTGACCATTGATGCGCACTTTCCACCATTTGCCGTTTTTGCTCAGCAGATCGGCTCCGCTCCGGTTTGTGGCAATCACGCCTACGACACTGGAACTGGCATTAGGTGCCTCCCTCACATTCACGAAGCCGTCGGTGGCCACCGAATAGACCAAAGTTTTACCAGCCTGATGCCCCCTGCCCCATCCGCTGAGGCAGCAAGCAATCAAGATAGTCATCAATATCAATACATTTCTTTTCATAAGTTCTTAGTTTTAGTGATTTAACAGGTGGTTAAAATATGCGTTATGTTGCGTTTTCTGCGTGGAGATGTGCATTCAACAGACCCTCTTGCAGATTGACAGTGCTAAGATAAGGAATGTTTTTACAGCGCAAATATACAAAAAGTTACCAAAGGGTAAGTTACCAAAGGGTAACTTTTGTTAGTCTTTAACGGTTCGACTGTATATTACCGGGGGCAAGCAGAAGCTATTGGCAACTATTGCTGGCCTTTCAGGCCGTTTCCGCTGGCAGCCCCTCTCACCCGAAACGCTTCCTAATACACTTGCAGACAGGAGGAAAAGAAGGCTTCACCGGAATTGTACCGTACAACAATAAAAAAAAATTACTCCAGCATTTGGAAATTTTGTCCGAATGCCGTATTTTTGTAGGAAAATGATGGTGATATGAAGAATGGAACGAAATACAGGAGCACTGTTGCGGCAAAACACGTTGCAACTTTTATATTGATAGCGTTGTGGATGCTGGTTTCTGCGGGATGCCGGAGGACGCACGTGTTCCATACTTATTATGGAGACATTGATGTGGATACTATGGAGGCAAAGTTATGGAATCACAACGACAAATCACCTTGCTATATCGTGCATACCATGGCAAAAGACTCTGTAGAAAAAGACACTGGAATATGGGGGTACATAGAAGGGCCGGTTGTCGTGTATTACAATCCCAAGAATAATATTTACTACAAATCATTTCCTGACAATCAAGGAAGATGCGTTGTTGTAGAAACAGACCCTTATAACTAACCTCCTTATGATTCGGAAACGTTAAAACGAGAAGCTATGAATGAAAATTTTGACTGGCCGTTGTTTATAAACAGGCTTTGGGAAAGAGAGAATGCCCAGGGATTGAGACGTGTTGAGGGAAAGGGCGGCTACAGAAATGGCAGATATTATCCTTACAAGACTCCAAACGGCAATGTAGATATAGGACCCGGTTTTGACCTTGCACATCAAAGTAAGGAATTTAGAGAGACTGCCCAGAAACAGGGTTTCACAAAAGAGGAGCTGGATTCCATCATTAAGCAAAGGTTAAAAAACGAGGGGCAGTATTTCTACAAGCGTATTGTCAAGGAAGGTGGTGACCCCAATAAGCTCACAAACAACGTATTTGGCGGGCTTCTTGATATGTTTTGGCAATTGGGCAATGGCTTGTACCAGAATTATCCTAATTTTTGGAAAGCTGTTGCAAAACAAGATTACGAAGGAATGCAAAGAGAATCCGTTGTCCTCTACAAAGATCCAGACGGCACGTATCACGAGGACACCGGCAGACGGGATTTCAGAAACAGGACCTATTTCAAAAAAGCATAGGACGACAGGGTGAAAGGATTCATTAAGAAAGTCAAAAGGCATTGAAATCCCTTCACTTCTATGTACATGGAGTACTGGAAAACAAACCATAGGTGTGTTCTAATAATTCTGAAATTTTTGAAGGCAGTGTTCCATCGGTTTCGTTTCGGTCGCTATTTGCTTTTATTCGGTGCAGAGCATCAAGTCTCATCAGATTCCCGAGCAAGCTCGCCTACCCGTAGCCTTTTGTGTAGCCCGGCACACGCCTTCTGAAACTTACACTTTGTCCTCGACTAATAGACAAATATCGCCTCGACATAATGAATAGGACCCACCTTTATGCATTCCCCATATTCCTGTTCTACTACTTTGAAAAAACAATCATCAACGGAATCAAACTACCATAACTATGGCAAAGAAAATAATAAAAGAAAAGGCAATAGAGGAAACTTTATGGGAGTCAGCCAACAAACTGCGTGGCTCCGTGGAACCCTCGGAGTATAAGCATGTGGTGTTGAGCCTTATCTTCCTGAAATATGCACACGACCGTTTTACGGAGCGGCGCAATGAACTGGTGGCTGACGGAAAGGATGCGTTTGCCGACAATCCCGTGTTTTACAATGCCAAGAATGTCTTTTATTTGGAACCTGAAAGCCGTTGGGATTTTCTGATTGAGAATGCCAAGCAGAACGACATTGCCATTAAGATAGACAAGGCATTGGCGAAAGTGGA
>CAJONT010000226.1 GCA_905235975.1 uncultured Prevotella sp. | reverse complement strand
CTTCTGAAACTTACACTTTGCCCTCGACTAAAAGACAAAAATCGCCTCGACATAATGAACAGAACCCACCTTAAAATATAATAACAGTGATTAAATTTGATAAAAAGCGGAGGTGATTAGCCGGAAATTTTGTACCTTCGCAAAGAATGAAACTGGAACTAACTATCAATCATCCAAACGACTATGCCCTTGACATCGGGGCACCGGTTTTTCACCCCCACGTCTCACTCATCCATTACGACGAGGTGGGACCCATACGGCACAGCCTGAACCTGTTCAATGTGTATGCCCTATTCCTGCAGAAAGAATTCCCCGAGAACGTGACCTACGGCATCGGTACCTACACAGAAGGCAACGGGTCGCTGATGGCCTACTCGCCGGGGCAAATAGGCGGCAAGGCCGACAACGGCACACGGCGGCAGTATCACGGATGGGTACTGCTCTTCGACGCATCGTTCATCCGCGGCTCGGAAATCGAACAGCGACTTGCCGACTACCATTTCTTCTCCTACAATGCCAACGAGGCCCTCATCCTCACCACGGGGGAGAAAGACATCCTGACGGGACTGATGGCCAACATCCGCAATGAATTAGCTGCTGACAGCGACGACGGACATCGCGACCAAATTGTGAGAGACTACATACAGTTGATTCTCGACTACTGCAACCGCTTCTACACCCGCCAGTTTAAGGAACAGCGCGCAGTGGGCAACGACATTCTGATGCGTTTCCAGCAACTGCTCACCGACTACTACAGCCAAGGGCTGCAGCACAGATACGGCGTGCCCAGCGTGCGTTACTGCGCGGGCGAGCTGTGTCTCTCGGCGGGTTATTTCGGCGATCTGATGCGCGATGCCATGCACCTGAGTCCCAAGGACTTCATACGCAATTTCATCATCATGCGTGCCAAGAACCTGCTGCTGAGCGGCGAGGGCGTGTCGCAGACGGCCTATGAGCTTGGGTTCGAATATGCCAACCACTTCACCCGCCTCTTCAAGAATGCCACCGGCCTCACACCTTCACAATTCGTGAACGACCAACGCAGCAAGTGATTCCGGGGCGAATCGGCACATTTCCCCGCTTTAGGTAGTTTTATCTGCAATTTGTCTACCTCTTTATATTTTCTTGGATTGTATTTTTGCAGCATCAATCAAAAAGTACCCGACAATGACATCCAAGAACCTGTTATCGGCACTGCTCGTAGCCGTTGTGCTCACGGCATGCCACCCCAACGAAAGCAAACCAACCCCCAAAAATCAAGATATGACAAACCTTAGTTTGACACAAGAGTGGGACAAGACGTTCCCCAAGAGCGACAAGGTGGATCACAGGAAAGTGACGTTCACCAACCGCTACGGTATTGAACTGGCAGCCGATCTGTACACCCCAAAGGGTGCCACGGGCAAGTTGGCTGCCATTGCCGTGAGCGGTCCCTTCGGTGCCGTGAAAGAGCAGTGCAGCGGCCTCTATGCCCAGCACATGGCCGAACGCGGTTTCCTCACCCTCGCCTTCGACCCTTCGTTCACTGGTGAGAGTGGCGGTGAGCCCCGTCGCATGGCATCGCCCGACATCAACACAGAGGACTTCCTGGCCGCCGTCGACTTCCTCTCCGTACAGGAGAATGTCGATGCTGAGCGCATCGGCGTGATAGGCATCTGCGGATGGGGCGGCATGGCAGTGAACGCCGCAGCCCTCGACCCGCGCATCAAGGCCACCGTGGCCTCCACGATGTATGACATGACGAAAGTGACGGTGGAAGGCTATTTCAAGAGTGAGGACACTCCGCAGCAACGCATGGAGAAACGTCGCGCCTTGGCCGCCCAGCGCACGGAAGACTACAAGACGGGCGAACACAAACGTGCCGGCGGTGTGGTGGACCCGCTGCCCGACGATGCACCGCAGTTTGTGAAGGACTACCATGCTTATTACAAGACGGAGCGCGGCTATCACGTCCGCAGCGGCAACTCCAACGACGGTTGGAACGTCACCGGCTGCCAGTCGTTCCTCAACCAGCCCCTCCTCTGCTGGGCGCATGAGATAGAGACACCTGTGCTGCTCATCCATGGCGAGAAGGCCCACTCGCGCTATTTCAGCGAGTATGCCTTTGAGCGCATGACGGGCAAGCATGTGGAAGGAGTGAGTGCCAAGGAGGGCAACAAGGAACTGTTGATTATCCCTGGAGCCTCACACGTAGACCTCTACGACGACGAAGCCGGCGTAATACCCTACGACAAGATAGAAGCCTTCTTGAAGGCCGCACTATAACACCGCGGGAATGATGATTCCCGCACCCTCATCCACACAAAAACTCATCTTCACAAAAGCGTCCCCACAAAGGTGACTTACACTCTCTAAGCCAAGAGGGATGGATAGCTGCCTTTGTGGGGATAATTGTGTGGATGATTTCGGATTGAAAATCCTGATATTCAGGGCATCGGGATTGCAAATTGACAAAAGGACAACAGCCGACTCTTTCACAAGAACCGGCTGCTGTCTAAAACTATGAAACGAATTTAACCTAAACCTAATTATTAACCTAAACCAATATAACGTATGCTATGAAAAAAATGTTTTACTCTTCTGTTTGTCTCTTTTGACAATGCAAAGATAGAACGGAATTGAAGGGAAAACAAGAAAAAACCAATAATTGTGT
>CAJONT010000225.1 GCA_905235975.1 uncultured Prevotella sp. | reverse complement strand
CAAAAAACTTTCACCAAGAAAAAAGAACTCGACCTCAATGAACTGGTGGAAAATGTGGCAGCTTCCTTCACGCTTAGAGTGGAACATACAGGAGGAAAGATAATGACCGAAATAGGAGCCGTCGACTCCAAAATATATGTCGACGAGACGCACTTCACAAACGGAATTTTCAACCTCTTCGACAACGCCATCAAATACAGAAAGCCCGACCAGCCTGTGAACATTGTCATAAGCACATGGAACACAGAACATCACCTCTGCTTCTCCATCAAAGACGACGGCATCGGCATCAAGAAAGATAACTTGAAAAAAATATTCGACAAGTTCTACCGCGTACACACCGGCAACGTGCATGACGTCAAGGGATTCGGACTCGGTCTGGCCTACGTGAAACGCATCGTCGACCTGCACAAAGGTGATATAAAGGTGGAAAGCGAACTTGGAAAAGGAACAAAATTTACAATACTATTACCCATCATTAAAGATTAAGAAAGGACAAGACATCATGGAAGAACAACTCAGAATTTTGCTTTGCGAAGACGAGGAAAACCTCGGTATGCTGCTTCGTGAATATCTGCAGGCCAAAGGCTATACCGCAGAATTGTGCCTCGACGGAGAGGCCGGATATAAGGAGTTTCTCAAAAACAAGTATGATATCTGCGTGCTCGATGTGATGATGCCGAAAAAGGACGGATTCACCCTGGCACAGGAAATACGGCAAATCAATACGGAAATTCCTATCATCTTCCTCACTGCAAAACTGATGAAGGAGGATATCCTCGAGGGATTCAAAATCGGTGCCGACGATTATATCACCAAACCCTTCTCCATGGAAGAACTGGTGCTGAGAATTGAGGCAATCCTGAGACGCGTGAAAGGAAAGAAAGTCAAGGAGTCGACCCTCTACCACATCGGACGCTTCACCTTTGACACACAGAAACAACTGCTCACCATCGGCGATAAACAAACCAAACTCACTACCAAGGAGAATGAACTCTTGGCACTGCTCTGCTCTCATGCCAATGAGATACTGCAGCGTGACTTCGCCCTCAAGACAATCTGGATCGACGACAACTACTTCAACGCACGTTCAATGGATGTGTATATCACCAAACTGCGCAAACACCTGAAAGACGACGACCAGATCGAAATCATCAATATCCACGGCAAAGGATACAAACTCATCACGCCCGAGGAAGATTGATTTAGCCTGATTTCCACGCGGCTCTCGCTGCTATTCGCATGCCCCCGACCTGTTACGCATGCCCCTTCTGTGGGATGTCAGGGCGGGGGCTTGACGTGTCTCAATAGCGACTCTCTTTCTTAAGCCTCCACACGTATAGCACCACGCCAAATAATACCAGGCACAGACACAATAGCAGATACAAGTTGCTGTCGAGCAGACCAAAGGGCCAACCTGCAGCCAACAGCAAAACACCGGCATACACAAGACCCAAAGAGGGCACACGATGACAAATTTTACGCCAATTCATCTAAATAAATGCTAATTTAAAGGCAAAAGTACAAAAAATATTTTGCTGGCTGAAGAAAAACGACTACCTTTGCACCGCATTTTGCAAAATAACATTTTTTAATCATTTATTTAGTATGAATAAATACGAAACCGTTTTCATTTTAACTCCCGTTTTGTCTGATGATCAGATGAAGGAAACGGTCGCTAAATTCAAGAAAATCCTCACCGACAAAGGTGCAGTAATCGTGAATGAAGAGATCTGGGGATTGAAGAAGATGGCTTACGCTATCCAAAAGAAATCAACAGGTTTCTACTGCCTGCTTGAGTTCGAAGCTGAGCCTGACACAATCAAGGTTCTCGAAACCGGCTTCCGCCGAGACGAGAAAGTAATCCGCTTTATGACTGTGAAGCTTGACAAGTATGCTGCACAGTATGCTGAGAAGAGACGTAACAAACTATCTAAAAAAGAGGAGGCTTAATCATGGCAGAACAGACTTCAGAAATCCGCTACCTGACACCGCCGTCAGTGGACACCAAAAAGAAAAAGTATTGCCGCTTCAAGAAAAGTGGTATCAAGTATATCGACTACAAGGATCCTGAGTTCCTCAAGAAGTTCCTCAACGAACAGGGCAAAATACTGCCCCGTCGCATCACTGGAACTTCCCTCAAGTATCAGCGCAGGGTGGCCACTGCCGTGAAACGCGCACGCCAAATCGCTCTCCTGCCCTTCGTAACCGATTTGATGAAATAAACTAAAAGGAGGATCGCAGAATGAAAGTCATACTGAAAGAAGATATCATCGGATTAGGATACAAGAACGAAGTGGTGGAAGTGAAACCCGGATACGGACGTAACTACCTTATACCGCAGCAGAAGGCTGTGATGGCTACCAAATCGGCCATCAAGGTCCTCGAAGAGAACCTCAGACAGCAGGCTCACAAAATCGACGTGCTCAAAGCTGCCGCTCAGAAACGCGCCAACGCACTTGAGGGTGTGGTGGTTCAGGTGGCTGCCAAGGTGGCAAGCTCAGGACAGCTCTACGGTTCCGTCAATACTGCTATCGTGGCTGAGGAACTGGCTAAGAAGGGCATCGAGGTGGATCGTAAGATCATCACCATGCGCGACATCAAACAGCTTGGACAGTATGAGGCTCTCGTACACTTCTTCAAAGACGTGGAGGTGAAAGTGCCCGTAATTGTGGTCGCTGAGAATGCTGAACCCGCTGCTCCCGCTCCCGAAGAGGAAGTAAAGGCTGAAGCTGAAGAGCCCGAGGTAATCGCTGAAGAGGAAGACGAAGCTCCCGCAGCTGAGTAATAAGGCAATTTTCGCACTGTAAAGCAAATTATATCTTCTGGTCTCCCTCTCATGAGGAAGGCCAGATTTTTTTTTCACTTGTTTTGTTTTGCGCTGCACGTAATTTTCAGTAACTTTGCATCCGATATGCCGCTTGCGGCACTTAATTCAAATTCAACGTATTAGTAAAGAATGAAAGCATTTGTTTTTCCCGGACAGGGAGCACAGTTCGTAGGCATGGGAAAAGACCTCTACGAAAACAATCCTCTTGCAAAAGAATTGTTCGAAAAAGCCAATGAAATCTTGGGCTACAGGATAACGGATATTATGTTCGACGGAACAGACCAACAGCTCAAGGAAACGAAAGTGACACAACCCGCCGTCTTCCTGCATAGCGTGATTAGTGCGCTCTGCCTCGGCGAGGAATTCAAACCCGAAATGACCGCCGGACATTCGCTCGGCGAATTCTCTGCCCTCGTCGCTGCAAAAGCACTTAATTTCGAAGATGGACTTAAACTCGTATATGCGCGCGCCATGGCCATGCAGAAGGCATGTGAGGCTGCTCCCTCTACCATGGCGGCCATCATCGGTCTCGACGACCAGAAAACAGAAGAGATATGCAGTGCCGTCAGCAAGGAAGGAAACGTGGTGGTGCCCGCCAACTACAATTGCCCGGGACAGCTCGTTATCTCCGGCAACATCGAGGCTGTGAACGAAGCCTGCGAACAGATAAAGGCTGCCGGTGCCAAGAGGGCGCTCCCCCTCAAAGTGGGTGGCGCTTTCCACTCGCCGCTCATGCAGCCTGCTAAGGATGAACTCCAACAGGCTATTGAAAAAACCGAATTCCACACACCGGTGTGCCCCGTCTACCAAAACGTTGACGCCAAACCGCATACAGATGCCGATGAGATTAAAGCCAACCTGATTGCGCAACTGACCAGTCCGGTGAGATGGACACAGTGTGTGCAGCACATGATAGCCGATGGAGCCACCGATTTCACCGAGTGTGGACCGGGTAAGGCTCTTCAGGGCATGATTGCACGTATCGACTGTAATGTGACGGCACACGGCATACAATAATGCTTAGGCTGAGGCATCCTGATATCCGATAACGGGGCAGGATGCCTCTGCTTTTATTCCGCTCCTCCAAGCCTTACCTCAAAACAATGAAAAACAAAATAATCATCTACCAAACGCTGCCCCGACTATTCGGTAACCGTAATACCAACTGCAAGAAAAACGGCACCTGCCAAGAAAACGGATGTGGGAAATTGGACGACTTCGACAGCAAAACGTTGCAGCGTATACACGATATGGGATTCACACACATCTGGTATACGGGCATCATACGCCATGCTTCCACTACTCCTTACTCCGACTATGGAATACCCACGCAGCATCCGGATGTGGTGAAAGGGAAAGCGGGCTCTCCTTATGCCATCACCGACTACTATGACGTGGACCCTGACCTGGCACGGAATGTGGACAAGAGAATGGAGGAGTGGGAAGCGCTCGTCAAACGCACCCATGAGGCGGGAATGAAGGTGATAATCGACTTCGTTCCCAACCATGTGGCTCGACAGTACAAGTCGGTGGCTAAACCGACTTATACGAAAGACCTGGGAGAGAACGACAACAAGGAGATGCACTTCAGCACAAGTAACAATTTCTACTACTGCTGGGGGCAACCACTCGACTTGAGCGGCATCAACAACAGGGAATATGAGGAAGAGGCGCGCTATGAGGAAAAACCGGCTCGGGCTACCGGAAACGACCATTTCGATGCTCACCCGGGAACGAACGACTGGTATGAGACGGTGAAACTTAACTATGGCATCGACTATTGCGACGCCGGAGGACGGTCAGAACATTTCAGTCCCATACCTGACACGTGGGGGAAAATGACCGATATCCTCCTCTTCTGGGCATCAAAAGGGGTCGACGGCTTCAGGTGTGATATGGCAGAGATGGTGCCGCAAGCATTCTGGTCGTGGGCCACCGACAAAGTGAAATTTGCCTATCCCAATATCGTCTTCATCGGCGAGGTGTACAACCCGGCTCTCTACCGCGCTTACATCGCTGCCGGCTTCAACTATCTCTACGACAAGGTGGGCATGTACGACTGCCTCTGCAGAGTCATCAAAGGCTTTGGCAACACGGCTGATATTACACGGCAATGGCAGGATACTGACGACATCGGGGAACACATGCTCTACTTCATGGAGAATCATGACGAACAGCGACTGGCAAGCGATTTCGTCGCTGGTGACGCAAAAAAAGCGCTGCCTGCGGTGGCTGTCAGCACGCTCTTTTCAACAAACCCCGTGATGATATACAACGGACAAGAGTGGGGAGAGAGAGGTATGGACAGCGAAGGATACAGCGGATGCGACGGACGCACCACAATCTTCGACTACTGGTGCGTGGACAAACTGAGAAGGGGCTTTTTCGACCGCCGGCACCTAACGCATGAGGAAAGGACACTCAACGCATGGTATGCGAAACTGCTTACTCTGGCCAATAGTGAACTGGCTTTCAGCGAGGGACGTTCCTTCGACCTGATGTATGTGAACCCGCATCTGGCACAGAGACAGTTCGCTTTCCTGCGTAAACATAAACAGACAGTCGTGCTCGTCGTAGCCAATTTCGATGCCTACGACTTAAAATGCAATGTGAAACTGCCGAGACATGCCTTCGACTTCTTCCAAATGCCGGAAAGAGATACCGTGGCATGTGAATTGCTCTCCGGCAACAAAATGAATGTGACACTCGCCGCCGACAACGACATTCAAGTGGAGGTAAAAGGGTACGGGGTGTCCATCCTGAAAATGACAATTTGAATCTGATATAATTAATACACATT
>CAJONT010000224.1 GCA_905235975.1 uncultured Prevotella sp. | reverse complement strand
CACATCGGTCTTCCACGTGATGCCCCCATGCCAGGGTTCCTCGTCCTCCGGGCTCCACTGCGACCATATCCAGTCGCCATAAATCTGACGAGCCTTGTTCAGGTAGCGTGACTCGCCGGTGGCTTCGTAGATGCGAATGAGTGCCAGGCAGTGCCACTCCATGTCGTCGACGTATGCGTTCCACCAGAGGTCGCCCAACTCACGGCCATGCCGCGCACCATGGTTGAAGCGAGGCATGCCCTGGAACCAGAGGTCGTAGAGCTTGTAATAATTGCTGTCTTTCGTGCGCAAATAGACATCGGTAACCACGTCGATGGCATGCGCCTGCGGCCAGAAGTCGCCCGTTCCCAAGTCGACCTGCTGGGTCATCTTGTTGAAGAAATAACGGTCGGGGTGTTCGGCGAAACTGGCCCCCCAGAAGTTTTTGATGAGAGCCTGATCCATTCCGTCCGCAAATTGCGTGGCCTCCTTAAGAGAGAGACAGTCGTCCTGAGCTGCGGTTACTGGCTGACGGACTCCCTGTGCCTGTGCCAGCACAGCGAATCCGAAAAGAAGACAAATCGTGGCAAGTTTCTTCATAGTTTTTAGTGTTCTTGTCTTTATTTTTTTGTATTACTTCAAAGCCGGGAGGATGTAATTCCAGACAAGGTTCAGCTCGGCCTGCATGTCTTGCAGGTCGGCAGTGTTGATGACCACCGCATCTTTGTCGGGGATGACGATGATGTACTGGCCGCCGGCACCGTCGGCACGATAGGCATTGTGGCGGCAGCGCCACACCTGGAAGCCGTAGCCCAGCACCCAGTCGCTGTTTTCGGGCGTCAGTCCGCTCTTGTCCACTTCATCGAACCTTATCCATGACGGCACACAGGGCACCTGTTTGCGGGTGGCCTCCGTGACATACTCCTTGGGGAGGATCTGCTTGCCGTTCCACTTGCCGTTTTGCAGGAGCAGCTGCCCCATCTTGGCCAGGTCCTCGGTCTTCAGGTAGAGTCCCCATCCACCGCAGTTGATGCCCTGCGGACTCTCGTCCCAATGCGGGGCCTCGATGCCGAGCGGGTCGAAGAGTCGCGGTTGGAGGTAGTCGACAATCTTCTGTCCCGTCACCTTCTGCACGATGGCGGAGAGCATATAGGTGCCCAAGCTGTTGTAGCAGTAGTAGGTGCCCGGTGTGTGGTCGATCGGTGCATTGAGGAACGCCTCGGCCCAGGTGTTTGCCTTGTTGCGGTCGGGTTCTCTGTCGTGTCCGCTGTTCATCGTCAGCAGGTTGCGCACCGTGACTTTCTTCAGGTTGTCCGACGGTGAGGCAGGCAGGGCATCGGGGAAGAAGGAAATGACTTTGTCGTCGAGAGAGAGCAGCCCCTCCCCTATTGCGAGGCCTACGGCAGCCGAAGTGAACGTCTTGCTCACGCTGTTGAGCACGTGCGGTTTGTTGGCATCGCCGCCGTTCATCCAATGCTCGGCGAGCACCTTGCCGTGCTGCAGCACCATCACGCTCTGGATTCTCAGTTTCTGGTCTTTGGCCGCCTGCAGATACTGCTCCATGGCCGCCTCCATCCCCTTGTCGGGAACGGTACGGCTGACAGAAGCCACGATGGGGGAAGTAGGAATCGTATAAGCACCGTTTTCAGCCTGAATGGAGACCTCGGCCGGTTGCAAACCTTCCGACTCCGCCTTCACCACGATTTTGCCACTCTTGGCCGCCTGCACGATGGCGAGGCACATGCCGTTGAAGGCTTTGCGCTCCTTCAGTTTGCAGTTCATCAAGTCGTCGGGCTTGCTGTTTTCCACGCCGATGATTTCGCCTCCTGTGATGGAGAATTTCACCAAGTTGTCGGCGGTGGGTACGACGTTGCCATCCTTGTCGAGGATTTCGACTGTGACGTGCGCCACGTCCTCGGGGTCGGTCTTGATGACGTCGCGGTCGACGGAGAGGCGGATGGAGGCAGGCTGTCCTGTGGTGCGGATGATGTCGACATACTCCCTACCCTTCTTGGTGCCTACGACTTTTATTTCACCGGGTTCATAGACCACATCCCACTGCAAGTGGAGGTCGCCGGTGGTAGCAAACACCTTGTCGGGGCCGTATCTGTTCCATCCGAGCTCAACGCCACGGCGCGGGAACTCGATGGACTTCTTGCCGTACGACTTTCCGTTGACGAAGAGTTCTGCGCTCTCGCAGTTGGTGTAGCAGACCACGGGTATCACCTGTCCTTCACGTCCCGGCCAGTTCCAGTGCGGCAGGAGGTGAATGGTGGGTTTCTGTGTCCAGATGGACTTGAAGAAGTAGAAGCCGTCTTTCTTGAAGCCGCAGAGGTCGAGGTAGCCAGAGCTATGGCCACGGTTGGGCCATCCTGTCTCGCCGTAATAGTCGACACCCGTCCACATGAAGTCGCCAATGACATAGTCGTAGAGCAGGGTGTATTTCCAGCGGTGCGCCACATCGAGCATGCGGTCGTTGATATAGGAGGGGTTGGTGACCTTCGTGGGGTCGTTGCCCAAGTAGTAGGCACCGCGGTCGCCGCGATAGCCGCTTGTCTCTGTACCGATGACGCGGCGGTTGGGGAAGTCGTGCTTGTCGATGGCGTAGTAGAGTTCGCGTCGCGGTCCCCAGCGGTCGGGGTAATTATATCCCACGATGTCGTTCTCGAAGGCCGCGAGGAACTCCGGCGTGGGCGGGCCGTAGTAGTCGGCAATGCGGTCGTTGCCGGAGGTGACGAGGCGTGTGGGGTCGTTGGCGTGGCAGATGCCAATCAGTTCGCGTGCCACGGTGCCGCCAATTTTATCGGTCTGGTCGTAGACCTCGTTGCCGATGCTCCAGATGACCACCGAGGGGTGGTTGCGGTCGCGCTTGACCATTGCCGTGAGGTCTTTCTCGTGCCACTCCTTCCAATAAATCTGGTAGGAGAATTTATTTTTGCCATGCACCCACTCGTCGAATGCCTCATCCATGACGAGGAATCCCATGCGGTCGCAGAGGTCGAGGAACTCGGGTGCAGGAGGATTGTGTGAGGTACGTATGGCGTTGCAGCCGCTTTCTTTCAGCAGTTCGAGACGCCGTTCCCAGACACGCAGCGGCACGGCGGCCCCGAGTCCACCGGCATCGTGGTGCAGGTTGACGCCCTTCATCTTCACCTGCTTGCCATTGAGCAAGAAACCTTTGTCAATGTCAAATTCTATCGTTCTGACGCCTAAGGCGTTGTCTATGCAGTCAACTTCCTTGCCAGCCACGATGATGGAAGAGTGCAACGTGTAGATGTAGGGTGCATCGACATCCCATAGCACAGGATTGGGAATGTTGATTTCGCAGGTCTGCTTCGCCTCCTTGGCGAGCGCGAGTTCGTTGGTAACCGTTGCCACCACTTTGTTATTGGCGTCGAGCACTTCGTGCTTCACGACGGCTTTTCCCGTCTTGCCCGTTTCGTCGACCACTTCAGACTCGATGTGCACCACTGCCGCACCGTCGCCCACCGATTTGGTGTAGTTGAAGATGCCCCAATGCGCGAAGTGAGTGGAATGGGTCTTGACGAGCCGGACATGCCGGTAGATGCCCGACCCCGAGTACCATCGTGAGTTGGGCTGTTTGGAATTATCCACCTTGACGGCAATCACGTTCTTGCCTTTCACGATATAAGGTGTCAGGTCGAACACAAAACTGCTGTAGCCGTAGGGATAATTGCCTACGAGATGGCCGTTGAGCCATACGGTGCTGTTCATGTAGACACCATCGAACTCGATCTGATAACGCTCGCCGGCCTTAAGACTGGCAATATTGAACGTCTTGCGATACCAGCCGATGCCCGTCGGGAAGAATCCCACGGTGCCCCCACCAGGATTCGACTCTACGTTTTCGCCCTCGATGCTCCAATCGTGGGGCACGTTGAGCCGGCGCCATGAATTGTCGTTAAAATCAGGCTTGTCGGCACCCGCCACATCGCCCAGACAAAAACTCCAGTTGGCATCAAAATTGGTGATGACGCGACCCTGCTCACGCGCTTGGACATTGAACGCAAAAAAGAGCGCCACCAAAATGCCAAAGACAGATTTCTTCATTATTGCCATTATATTAAGATTAGATTTATAGTCCTTAGATTTATAGTCCTTAGATTT
>CAJONT010000223.1 GCA_905235975.1 uncultured Prevotella sp. | reverse complement strand
CCGAGCGACATATTCCTGTATTTGTTCACTACGGCTGCTACGATATCTGTACCACCTGTACTGCCATTGTGCAGGAAGACAATGGCGAGTGCCGAGCCTGTCATGCAGCATCCTATGATAAGCGACATGAAATCCTGGTCGCCGAGCAGTTTGATCATGGTGCCGTCTTTGTTGGTGATGAGGTCTTGTGCAACGCCCAACATCACCGATAGCATAAAGATGGCATACACGGTCTTAATGAGAAATTTCCATCCCAGAATTTTCAGTGCGAGAATAAGAAGGAGTGCATTGATTATGAAGTAGCTGAACATGATGTGTATACCATGTCCGTTGCCGTTGGTGGCATAGAAAATAATGGCTGATATACCTGTTACGCCACCTGTCACGATTTCGTATGGCAGGAGGAAGAATGTCCAGCCTACGGTGTAAAGCAGAAGGCCAAGGGTTATAAAAATATAATCCTTGGCTTCGTTGATAATTAGTTTATTCTTGTTGTTGGTGCTCATTTAATCACCACATTGACTATACGTTTCGGTACGATAATAACCTTTACTACTTGTTTTTCACCAATGTATTTGACGGCGCGTTCGTCGCTTCTCACGGCATTTTCTATTGTGGCATTGTCGGCGTCAACGGGGAATTGCATCTGGAAGCGTGCCTTTCCGTTGAAGGATATGGTGAGCTGCATCTGGTTTTCCACAAGATATTTCTCATCCCATACCGGCCACTGGGCATCGCAAACCGACTGTTTTTCGCCCAATTGGTGCCAGAGTTCTTCTGCCAAATGGGGTGCAAAGGGTGCTATGAGCACTACCAGCGTCTTGAGCAGTTGTTTGTTGGTACATTTCTGCTGTCCCAGTTCGTTCACACAAATCATAAAGGCTGCTATGGCAGTATTATAGGAGAAGTTTTCTATATCCTGCGTCACTTTCTTTATAAGTTTGTGTACCGTCTTCTGCATATTGGCAGTAGCCTCTCCACTGAGGTCAATCAGTTCAGCAGAAGAATTTTTTCCTGCCCCATAGAAAAGAGCCCAGAGTTTTCTCAAGAAGCGGTGGCAGCCGTCTATACCGTTGGTATCCCAAGGCTTGCTTTGTTCCACCGGACCGAGGAACATTTCGTACAGGCGCAAGGTGTCGGCACCATAATTTTCCACAATCATGTCTGGGTTTACGACATTGTACATCGACTTCGACATTTTCTCTACGGCTCTGCCACATACATACTTGCCGTTTTCGAGAATAAATTCGGCATTGGCATATTCAGGTCTCCATTTTTTGAAGGCCTCCAAGTCGAGCACGTCATTGTTTACGATATTTACATCCACATGGATGGGTGTGGTTTCGTATTCTTTTTTCAGGCCTGCGCTCACGAAGAGGGGAGCCTTGTCGTGGTCATCGCTTATCACACGGTATACAAAGGCACTTGTACCTTGTATCATACCTTGGTTGATGAGTTTCTGGAAGGGTTCTTCTTTACACGACACACCATAATCGTGCAGGAATTTATTCCAGAAGCGTGAATAAATGAGGTGACCGGTGGCATGTTCTGTGCCGCCCACATACAGGTCGACGTTCTGCCAATATTCGTCCACCTCTTTGCTTACGAGTGCCTCATTGTTGTGCGGATCCATATAGCGAAGGTAATAGGCTGAGGAACCGGCAAAACCAGGCATGGTGTTCAGTTCGATTGGGAATACGGTGGTTTGGTTGACAAGTGATTTTTCCACTACCGTTTCGGTTGTGGTATCCCATGCCCACTTAGTGGCTCTTCCTAAGGGCGGCTCTCCTGTCTCGGTAGGCTTATACTCGTCTATCTCAGGCAATTCGAGTGGCAGTTTGTCAACAGGAATCATATAGGGCATGCCGTCTTTGTAATAGACGGGGAATGGTTCACCCCAATAACGTTGTCTTGAGAAGATGGCATCGCGCAGACGATAGTTCACCTTCACCCTTCCGAGATGGTTGTCGGCCACATATTTTTTAGTGGCGGCAATGGCTTCTTTTACAGTGAGGCCGTTGAGTGAGAAGTCCACGTATGGTGTGGCGTCTTTGCGCGGGGAGTTGCACACTATACCCTCTTTGGCATCGAAACTCTCTTCGCTCACGTCGCAACCCTCAATAAGCGGTATGATAGGCAGGTTGAAGTGCTTGGCAAAGGCATAGTCGCGTGAGTCGTGAGCCGGCACGGCCATAATGGCGCCAGTACCATATCCTGCGAGCACATAGTCGCTCACCCAAATGGGGATGGCTTCGCCTGTAAGCGGATTGATGGCTTTGGAACCCGTGAAGACACCGGTCACGCGTCGGTCGGAAATACGGTCGCGCTCGGTGCGTTTCTTGGTGGCAGCGATATAGTCGTCGACGGCTTGCTTTTGTGCTTCGGTAGTTACTTTCTGTACATATTCGCTCTCAGGAGCCAGCACCATGAAGGTGACACCGAAGATGGTGTCGGCACGTGTAGTGAAGATGGTGAAATCGATGTCGCTGTTTTCCACGTGGAACACCATTTCGGCACCTTCAGAACGTCCAATCCAGTTGCGTTGTGTCTCTTTCAGCGAGTCGGTCCATTCGATAGTGTCAAGTCCGTCGAGCAGTCTTTGTGCATAAGCCGAAACCCTCAGACACCACTGCTGCATCTTTTTCTGCACCACGGGGAATCCACCGCGTTCGCTGAGTCCGTCCACTACTTCGTCATTAGCCAGCACCGTGCCCAGTCCTGCACACCAGTTCACCATTGTCTCTCCGAGATAGGCTATACGGTAGTTCATGAGCACTTGTTGCTGTTTTTTCTCATTCCAGCTGTTCCATTCATCTGCTGTAAAATTCAGTTCTTCGGTTTGGGCTACATCTATTCCCTCTGTACCTTTTGTGGCAAATTTTTCCACAAGCTGACTGATGGGGCATGCTTTTTTTGCCTTATTGCAGTAGTAGGAATCGAACATTTTTTGGAAGGCCCATTGTGTCCACTTGTAGTAGCCGGGGTCGCAGGTGCGCACTTCTCTGTTCCAGTCGAAAGAGAATCCTATTTTATCAAGTTGTTCGCGATAGCGGTTGATGTTGTTTACGGTCGTGATGGCAGGGTGCTGACCTGTCTGTATGGCATATTGTTCAGCCGGCAGTCCGTAGGCATCATAGCCCATAGGGTTAAGTACATTGAATCCTTGTTGGCGTTTGTAGCGGGCATAGATGTCAGAAGCTATGTAGCCAAGAGGGTGTCCTACGTGCAGTCCAGCTCCAGAAGGGTAGGGGAACATATTAAGCACATAGAATTTTTTCTTGTTCTTATCTTCTGTTACCTGATAGGTTTTTTCTTCAACCCATCTTTTCTGCCATTTTTTTTCAATCTCTCTGAAATTGTATTCCATTTTTATGTATGTGTAATATATTTGTTTTTTGTGTAGAATGTCACCTTCAGTTAGGGTGATGTGTATACATTTCTATTGCGCAGCCAAAGGTACAAAGAAATATTGACAATAAAATAAACTCGCTTGAAAAACATTAAAAAACACCTGATTATCAAATAAAACAACCTCGGTTTGGGTGCATTTTTTATGTGTTTCTTATCTTTTTAAGAAAGTGTTCTGCCTTCTGCAGGGTGTCTGCTTTTCCCACATCCATGAGCTGGAGGTCTTCTTTCAGCCAACCCTTTATTTCCACTTTATGGCATACGGAAAGATAGAAATCGATGATACCGAATCGGG
>CAJONT010000222.1 GCA_905235975.1 uncultured Prevotella sp. | reverse complement strand
GGAATGCTCTACGACCCTGAGGAGCACCTGCCTGCCAAAATACCGCAGGATGTGCTCGACAGGATAAAAGAGCTTGAAAAGAACGAAGGAACAAAGAACGAAGAAGAATATGAGTAAGAAGAAAGTAGTAGTGGCCTTTTCCGGCGGCCTTGACACATCCTACACCGTGATGCGTCTAAACGAAGAAGGGTATGAGGTGCATGCCGCCTGTGCCAACACCGGCGGTTTCAGTGCCGCCCAGTTGAAGAAGAACGAAGAAAACGCATACCGTCTTGGTGCCAAGCAGTATGTGACACTCGACGTGACGCAAGAGTATTACGAGAAGTCGCTCAAGTACATGATATTCGGCAATGTGCTGCGCAACAACTGCTATCCCATCTCCGTCTCGTCGGAGCGCATCTTTCAGGCCATCGCCATCGCCCGTTATGCCAACGAGATAGGAGCCGATGCAATAGCCCACGGTTCCACAGGTGCCGGCAACGACCAGATACGTTTCGACATGACCTTCCTGGTGATGTCGCCCGGCATAGAGATTATCACGCTGACGCGCGATGAGCGGCTGACCCGCAAGGAAGAGGTGGACTATCTGAATGCGCACGGCTACAATGCAGACTTCACCAAACTGAAATATTCATACAATGTAGGCATCTGGGGCACCAGCATCTGCGGAGGCGAATTGCTCGACCCCTCGCAGGGCCTTCCCGAGGAAGCCTATCTGAAGCACGTCACACAGAAAGAAGAGAGCACCCTCACCATCTCTTTCAAGAAAGGAGAAATCGTGGGAGTGAACGGCGAACAGTTCAGCGACAAGGTGAGTGCCATACAGCGCATTGAAGAGGTCGGTGCTGCCTACGGCATCGGCCGCGACTGCAACGTGGGCGACACCATCATCGGCATCAAGGGCCGTGTAGGCTTTGAGGCTGCCGCGCCCAAGCTCATCATCGAGGCCCACCGCGCCTTGGAAAAGAACACGCTTAGCAAATGGCAGCAATATTGGAAAGACCAGGTAGCCAACTGGTATGGCATGTTCCTTCACGAGAGCCAGTATTTAGAGCCCGTCATGCCCGACATAGAGGCCATGCTCACCAGTTCACAGCGCCATGTGAGCGGCGACGTCATCCTGCGTCTCCGTCCGTTGGGCTTTGAGGTGGTGGGTGTCGACTCTCCCAACGACCTGCTCAAATCGAAGCTCGGCGAATATGGCGAGACCCAGAACGGTTGGAGCGCCGCCGAAGCCAAGGGTTTCATCAAACTGATGAGCACCCCGCTGAGAGTATATTACGGTATCCATCCCGATGAGCAACGCTAATCGTCCACGCCGCATGAAAGAGAAAGTGAGAGTAGGCATCATGGGTGCCGCCGGCTACACCGGCGGCGAGTTGCTGCGTCTGCTTGTCTGCCATCCCCAGGCCGAGGTCATCTTCGCCCACAGCGAGAGCCATGCCGGACACGCCGTGTGCGACGTGCACGAAGGCCTCTACGGCGACACAGACCTTACCTTCACCGATGCCATGCCTTTCGATGCCATCGACGTGCTGTTTCTCTGCTTTGGCCATGGCAAGAGCCGCGCCTTCCTGCAAGAACACCCCCTGCCCGAGACGTTGCGCATCATCGACCTGGCTCAGGACTTCCGCATCGCCGACGACAGCCACGACTTCGTGTACGGTCTGCCCGAACTCAACCGCGCCCGCATTGCTTCAGCCCGCCACATCGCCAATCCCGGCTGTTTCGCCACCTGCATCCAGTTGGGCTTGCTGCCCCTTGCACAGATGGGTCTGCTCACCAGCGCCGTGTCGGTAAATGCCATTACAGGCAGCACCGGTGCCGGCCAGAAGCCCTCGCCAACCACCCATTTCTCCTGGCGCGAGAACAACATGAGCATCTACAAGCCCTTCCGCCACCAGCATATTGCAGAAATCAGGCAGAGCCTCTGCCAGTTGCAAGGCCATCTCGACTGCGACATCGACTTCATTCCCTACCGTGGCTGTTTCGCCCGCGGCATTTTCGCTACCGAAGTGTTGCACACCGCGAAGCCCTTCGACGAGATAGAAGCAGCCTTTAAGGCCTACTATGCCCAGGAGCCCTTCACCCACTATGCAGAGGGTCCCATCGACCTGAAGCAAGTGGTGAACACCAACAAGGCCCTTGTACACTGCGAGAAATACGACGACAAGCTGCTTGTCACCGCATGCATAGACAACCTGCTGAAGGGAGCGGTAGGTCAAGCCGTACAGAACATGAACCTGCTTTTCGGCCTCAACGAGACGGCCGGACTGCGCCTCAAGGCATCTGCCTTCTAACAAGAAAGAATCTATATGAAACTATACGACGTATATCCCCTTTTCGACATAAACATCGTACGCGGCAAGGGTTGCCGGGTGTACGACGACAAAGGTGTCGAATACCTCGACCTCTACGGCGGCCATGCCGTGATAAGCATCGGGCACTGCCATCCCCACTATGTGGAGCAGGTGAGCCGCCAACTTGGCAACTTAGGTTTTTACTCCAATTCGGTGATCAACAAGCTGCAAGCTGAGCTGGCCGCACGTTTGGGCGAGATAAGCGGTTATCCCGACTATCAGCTGTTTCTCGTAAACAGCGGTGCCGAAGCCAATGAGAACGCACTGAAGCTTGCCTCTTTTGCCACAGGGCGCAGCAGGATACTCGCCTTGCAGAAAGCCTTCCACGGAAGGACCTCATTGGCGGTAGAGTCTACCGACAACCCCAAGATTACGGCACCGGTAAACGCCAACGCCCACGTCACCTTCCTCCCCATCGACGATGTCGAAGCCTGGGAGCGCGAGTTGGCCAAGGGCGATGTGTGCGCCTGCATCATAGAGTGCATCCAGGGCGTGGGCGGCATCCGTATGGTCACGCCCCAGTTTGCACAGCGTCTTGAAGCCGCCTGCCACCGCCACGGCACCATCCTTATCTGCGACGAGATACAGTGCGGCTATGGGCGCAGCGGCCGTTTCTTTGCCCACCAATGGCTGGGCATAAAACCCCATCTCATCACCGTGGCCAAGGGCATCGGAAACGGGTTCCCCCTCTCGGGTGTGCTCATCTCGCCCGCCTTCGTACCCGTCTACGGTCAGCTCGGCACCACGTTCGGCGGCAACCATCTGGCCTGCTCCGCCGCCCTTGCCGTGCTCGATGTGATGGAGTCGGAACAATTGGTTGAAAACGCACTGTCCACCGGTGAGTACCTGATGCAGCAACTCCGTGCGCTGCAGGCAACAGAACCCCACATCACCGATGTGCGCGGCCGCGGTCTGATGATAGGCATAGACCTTGACGTGCCCCAGAAAGACGTCCGCAGCCGTCTTGTCTATGAGGAGCATTGCTTTGTGGGCTGTTCAGGCACCCACACCCTGCGTCTGCTCCCCCCGCTCTGCCTCAGCAGAGAAGAATCCGATCAATTCATAGCACATCTCAAAAACGCATTAAGATGAAAATAGCCGTGATAGGAGCAGGTGCCATGGGCGGAGCCCTGGCAGAAGGTCTGCTCAAGCACACCGCCTTGTCTGCCGGCGACATCACCGTGGCCGACCCCAACATCGAAGTGCTGCACCGTTTTGAGGCACTCGGTGCCTCTGTCACAAGCGAGAACGATGCCGCCGTGGTGGACGCCGACCTCATTTTCGTGGTGGTGAAGCCCTGGTTGGTGCAACCTGTGGTGACAAATCTGAAAGCATCCATCGACTATCAGAAAACCACTTTCGTGGTGATAGCCGCCGGCGTGTCATCGGCCGATATCCTGTCGTGGATGCGTAAACACGACGGTTCCTCCCCCACCCTCTTCCTTGCCATCCCCAACATCGCCATCGCCGTGGGGCAGTCGATGACCTTCCTTGTGTCGGTGAACGGTCAGCCCTCCAAGCAGGAGGAACTGCAGGCCCTTTTCGACAAGATGGGGAGCACACTGATTGTAGACGAAGACCATCTGGCCGCCGGCACCTCTATAGCCTCATGCGGCATCGCCTATGCCATGCGCTACATGCGTGCCGCCACAGAGGGCAGCGTGGAACTCGGCTTCCGTGCTTCCGACGCCCTGAAGATTGTGCGGCAGACCGTCTCGGGCGCTGTGACGCTCCTTGCCGCCAACGGCAGCCACCCCGAGGAGGAAATCGACAAGGTGACCACCCCTGGCGGTGTCACCATCCGCGGTTTGAACGCCATGGAGCGCGAAGGTTTTACCAATGCCGTGATACAAGGTCTGAAAGCCGGTACCGGAAAATAAGAATCCCATTAACCCATATAAGTATGAATGAGAATTTCAAGCAAATAGGCGAGCGGCTGAAAGGGCTGCGCGATGTGCTCGACATACCGGCGCAGGAGGTTGCCGACCTCTGCGGCATCACGGTAGAGCATCTGATGAAGATTGAGGCTGGTGAAGCCGACCCCTCTATTTACCGTCTGTCGAAGATATCGAAACACTTCGGCATCTCACTCGACGTGCTGCTCTTCGGCGAAGAGCCGCGTATGAACAGCTATTTTATCACGCGCAAGGGACAGGGCCTTTCCGTGAACCGCAATGCCAGCTATGCCTACCGCAGTCTGGCCAGCGGTTTCCGCGACCGCAAGGCCGACATCTTCCTCACGCAGGTAGACCCCATGCCCGAAGGCATGAGCCACAGTCTGAACAGCCACGACGGCCAGGAGTTCCACTATTTGATAGAAGGCGACATGCAAGTACGCATCGGCGACAAAGAGATGATACTGCACGAAGGCGACAGCCTCTATTTTGACGCCTCACGTCCCCACTGCATCAACGCGCTCGGCAACAAACCGGTGAAATTCATCGCTGTCGTGCTCAACTGACGGTATATCACCCCGCAAAAGCTTCGGCGGCGGCCGCAAGCACAAACAAAACAGGTACTAAATATGGTAGAAAGATTTCTAAAGCAGACAACGTTTACCTCTAACGAGGATTACAAACAACACTTGGAGTTCATCATCCCGGAACGGTTCAATTTTGCCTACGACGTGATGGACCAATGGGCCGCAGAGTGTCCTGAGAAGACCGCCATGATATGGGCCAACGACGAGGGTGAAAGCCGTTCTTTCACTTTCGCCGACCTGAAACAGCTTTCCGATCAGGCCGCATCTTACTTTCAGCAGTTGGGCATCGGTCGCGGCGACATCGTGATGCTCATACTGAAGCGCCGCTATGAGTTTTGGATCAGCATACTGGCGCTCATGAAGATTGGGGCGATTGCCGTTCCCGCCACCCACATGCTCACCGTAAAGGACATCCTTTACCGCATAAACCGCGCCAGTCTGAAAGCCATCATCTGTGTGGGCGACGAATACGTGCTCTCACAGGTGGAAGGTGCCAAGAAGGAGAAGACCACCCTCGAAACCACCGTGTCCATCGGTCCTCTTGTGCCGGAAGGATTCCACGACTGGCAGAAGGAGTGTCCGCAGGCACCCGCCTTTACACGTCCGGAAATCGTGAATGAGAACGACGACACCATGCTCATCTATTTCACGAGCGGCACGAGCGGAGAGCCCAAGATGGTGGCCCACGACCACCTCTATGCCCTCGGCCATCTCACCACGGGTGTGTTCTGGCACAACCTGAAGCCCCACAGCATCCATCTCACGGTGGCAGACACCGGATGGGGCAAGGCTGCCTGGGGCAAGTTGTACGGCCAGTGGTTGGCCGGCGCCGCCATCTTCGTTTACGACCATGTGAAGTTTACCGCCTCCGACATGCTCCGCATGATAGAGCGTTACCATATCACCTCGTTCTGCGCTCCCCCCACCGTGTACCGCTTCCTCATCTTGGAAGACTTCAGCAAGTACGACCTCAGTTCGCTCGAATACTGCTGCACGGCAGGAGAGGCACTGAACCCCTCCGTGTTTGAAGAATTCTACAAGCTCACCGGCATCCGTCTGATGGAAGGCTTCGGTCAGACGGAGACCACCATGACACTCGGCACCATGCCGTGGATGAATCCGAAACCCGGCTCCATGGGCAAGCCCAATCCCCAATACGACATCTCGCTGGTACGTGCCGACGGCAGTCCGTGCGAGGACGGTGAGAAGGGCGAGATTGTCATCAACACCCAGAACGGCAAACCCATCGGTCTGTTCAAAGGCTACTACCGCGACGAAGCCCTCACGGAGGAAGCATGGCACGACGGTTTCTACCACACCGGCGACCTGGCTTGGCGCGACGAAGACGGCTACTACTGGTTTGAGGGCCGCATAGACGATGTGATTAAGAGCAGCGGCTACCGCATTGGCCCGTTCGAGGTGGAGAGTGCCCTCATGACGCACGATGCCGTGGTGGAGTGCGCCGTGACAGGTGTTCCCGACGACATACGCGGCATGGTGGTGAAGGCCACCGTGGTGCTGGCCAAAGAATGGAAGGCAAAGGCCGGTCCTGGGTTGATAAAGGACTTGCAGAACCACGTGAAACATGTGACGGCCCCCTACAAGTATCCCCGCATCATAGAGTTTGTCGACGAGTTGCCTAAGACCATCAGCGGCAAGATACGCCGCGTGGAGATACGCGACCGCGACAAGCAATCACCCAAAAACCACTGACGCCCATGTCGATGAAGAAGCAGCGCATAGTAGTGAAGATAGGCAGCAACGTGCTGACCCGCGAAGACGGCAAGCTGGACCTTACCCGCATCTCCGCATTGACCGATCAGGTGGCATGGCTCGTGTCGCAGGGTCACGAAGTGATACTTGTGTCGAGCGGTGCCGTAGCCTGTGGCCGCGGCGAAGTGACGCCTCAGCACAAGCTCGACCCGGTGGCCCAGCGGCAGCTCTACTCCGCATTGGGTCAGGCCAAGCTTATCAATCACTACTACAACCTGTTTCGCGAATACGGTCTCCACGTGGCCCAGGTGCTCACCATGAAGGAGAGTTTCAGCACGCGCAACGAATATCTCAACCAGCGTTCGTGCATGACGGTCATGCTGGAGAACGGCGTGATACCCATCGTGAACGAGAACGACACGGTGAGCATCACCGAACTCATGTTCACCGACAACGACGAGCTGTCAGGACTCATCGCCTCGATGATGGACGCCGACCTGCTCATCCTGCTGAGCAATGTCGACGGTATCTACGACGGTCCGCCGCAGCAACCCGGGTCACACCTTATCAGCAGCATTGCACCGGGCGAAGATGTGAGCGGCTGCATACAAAGCAGCAAGAGCACCCTCGGGCGTGGCGGCATGGGCACCAAGAGCAGCATCGCCCGTAAGGTGGCGGATGAAGGCATCCGCGTGATCATCGCCAACGGCACCCGCGAGCACATCCTGCCCGACCTGCTCTGCCAACCCGCTGCCACACCGCACACCGAGTTTACGCCAAGCGCGAATGTCCCTTCGGGCGTGAAAAAGTGGATAGCCCACAGCGAGAGTTTCGCCAAAGGCGAACTTCACATCAACAGCCAGGCCGCATCGCGTCTGTGCAGCGACACCGCCACCAGTCTGCTTATGGTGGGCGTGACGCACGTGGAAGGCAACTTCGACGAAGGCGACATTGTGAACATCATCGACCCCGAAGGGCACCGTATTGCCGTGGGGCGCGCCTGCTATGACAGCGACACCGCCCGCAGTCTGGTAGGCATGCACAACGTGCGGCCCGTGGTGCATTACGATTATCTCTATATTGAAACCTAACACCATCGCATTATGCAAAACCAATCCCTTTTCGAGCAGACAAAGAAAGCGTCACACAGCATCCCTTTGCTTCCTGACGACGTGCGCAACCGTCTGCTGTCGACACTGGCCGACAAGGTGGAAGCCCAAAGCGAGACACTGCTGGCTGCCAACCGGTCGGACCTGGACAGAATGGACCCCGCGAGTCCGCTGTACGACCGCCTTATGCTCACCCCCGACCGCATACGCAGCATTGCCGCCGACATCCGTCAGGTGTCGCTGCTGCCCTCGCCCTTAGGAAGGACACTTTTGGAAAAGACACTGCCAAACGGTCTGCATCTGCGCCGCGTGAGCGTGCCTTTCGGTGTGATAGGCATTGTGTTCGAGGCACGCCCCAATGTGTGTTTCGACGTATTCTCACTCTGCTTCAAGAGCGGGAATGCCTGCATCCTGAAGGGAGGGCGCGATGCAGAGGAGTCGAACAAGGCCATTGTGTCGCTGATACAGCAGACACTGAAGGAAGCCGGCATCGACCCCATGGCAGTAAGTCTGCTGCCCGCCACCCACGAGGCCACTGCCGAGATGCTGCAGGCCAACGGCTATGTGGACCTGTGCATACCCCGTGGCGGCAAACGTCTCATACAGTTCGTACGCGATAATGCCCGCATACCCGTGATAGAGACGGGCGCCGGCGTGGTGAACACCTATTTCGACCGTTTCGGCGACGTGGTGAAAGGTGCTGCCATCGTGTGCAATGCCAAGACACGCCGCGTGAGCGTATGCAACTCCCTCGACTGTCTGATTGTGCATGCGTCGCGCCTGCAGGATCTGCCGCAGCTCTGCGCCCCCCTTGCCGAGAAGCACGTGACCCTCTATGCCGACCCCGCCGCCATGGACGTCCTGACAGGACACTATCCCGCCCATCTGCTCCTTGCCGCCACCGACGAGAGTTACGGCACCGAGTTCATGGACTATAAGATGGCCATCCGCACCGTGGCTTCGATGGAAGAAGCCCTTGCCCACATTGCCCGCTACGGCAGCGGCCACAGCGAGAGCATCATCACCGACGACGAGGCCCGCGCCGCCACCTTCCAGCTACGCGTAGATGCCGCCTGCGTCTATGTGAACGCCCCCACCAGTTTCACCGACGGTGCCCAGTTCGGCTTAGGTGCAGAAATCGGCATCAGCACACAGAAGCTGGGTCCGCGCGGTCCCATGGCACTTGAGGAGATGACCACCTACAAATGGCTCATCAACGGCGACGGTCAGGTGCGCAACCCATAACGACAGAAAAACCAACCACACATATCAACCCAACGAGCATGAACACATTTTTCCATGTCACCGACATAGGCGACCTGCAAGCCGCCCTCAGCGAGGCACAGGCCGTGAAAAGCAACCGCTACGGTTTTCAACATCTGGGCAAGAACAAGACACTGCTCATGATTTTCTTCAACAACAGTCTGCGCACCCGTCTCTCCACGCAGAAAGCCGCCATGAACCTGGGCATGAACGTCATTGTGCTCGATGTGAATGCCGGCGCATGGAAGTTGGAGACCGAACGCGGCGTAATCATGGACGGCGACAAGAGCGAGCATCTGCTCGAAGCCATTCCCGTAATGGGCAGCTACTGCGACATCATTGCCGTGCGCTCCTTTGCCGGACTCACCGACCGTGAATACGACTATGCCGAGACGGTGGTGAACCAGTTTGTGCGCTATAGCGGTCGTCCGGTAGTGGCCATGGAAACAGCCACGGTGCATCCGCTGCAGGCCTTCGCCGACCTCATCACCATCCACGAGCACAAACGCAACCCCCGCCCCAAGGTGGTTCTCACCTGGGCACCCCACTGCCGTGCCCTCCCCCAGGCCGTGCCCAACTCCTTCGCCCAGTGGATGAACGCCGCCGATGTGGACCTGGTGATTACCCATCCGGAAGGCTATGAGCTTGACCCGCTTTTTACCGGCGATGCCATAGTGGAATACGACCAGCGCAAGGCGCTTGAGGGTGCCGACTTCGTCTATGCCAAGAACTGGAGCTGTCCCGGCGTGACCCGCCCCGAAGCTTACGGGCAGATACTGAGCCACGACAAGAGCTGGACCATTGACACCGAACACATGTCGTGGACAAACGACGGATGGTTCATGCACTGCCTTCCCGTGCGCCGCGGCCTCATCGTGACCGACGAGGTGATAGAGAGTCCGCATTCGCTCGTCATACCCGAAGCAGCCAACCGTGAGATATCGGCGCAAGTGGTGCTGAAGCGCGTTCTGGAGAGTCTGTAAGCCCTCTCCATCCGTCACATTTTCGTGCAGGCATTTCTCCCTTTGCAAAAAAATGGTTATCTTTGCATCCTGAAAAGCATAGGGTGTCCTACACCGGACATCTGGGAGAGAAGCCTACACATTAAATGGACAGATACACTATCATCAAGCCTTCCAGTCGAGGCGCATTCGCACTGCGCATCAGCGAGTTGCACCTGCTGCTGACCGACTGGCTCGACAAAGAGCAAGCCTTTGGCCGGCATCTGCAAAACAGCAAGATATTTCTCAGTGACGCACAGAACCAGTACCAGCAACTGATAGAGTCGGAACTCTACCAGACAGTGCTGTCTCCCTGTGCTTGCAGTATCATTGAGCAGCCACCCCTCGACGGTTCCAAGATATCTATTCTTGTAAAGACCAGCGACAAGCCAGCACCCTATCTCTTCCACAGCATGCGTCTGAGTGAAGCCGATACCGTCGGCACCAACTCCTACATACAGACCATGCTGCTCTTCGACAAGTATGTGAAGCAACTCGCACAACGCGGCCTCACGCTGAAAGAGCACTGCGTACGCACGTGGATATATGTGGCCGACATTGATGTGAACTACCAAGGCATGGTGAAGGCACGCAACGACATCTTCCGTCAGCACGGCCTCACCGCCGACACCCATTTCATTGCCAGCACCGGCATAGGCGGCTTTTCCGAGACACGCAATGCCTCGGTGGCCATCGACTTCCTCACCTACCCCGGTATCTGCGAAGCCGACAAGACCTATCTGAAAGCGCTCGACCACTTGAACCCCACCCACGAATACGGGGTGTCGTTCGAACGTGCCACCCGTCTCTCTGCCGACGGCGATGAGACCATCTTCATTTCCGGCACTGCCAGTATCGACAAGTTCGGTCATGTGGTGTATTTAGGCGACATACAGCGCCAGACCGCACGCTTGTTGGAGAACATCGGAGCCCTGCTGCGCGACGGTGGTGCCACGATGAACGATGTGCAGTATTTTATTGTGTACCTGCGCGACGCCTCCGACCGCGAAGTGGTGGAGCAGTTCATGCAGAAAGCATTTCCCCAAATCCCCCACCTGCTCGTGCAAGCCAAGGTGTGCCGTCCGGAGTGGTTGGTGGAGATGGAGTGCATAGCCAAGTTATAAGCCCATGAAGCATCGCACCACCCCTCTGTATCAGTACATCTTCATCCTCGTATGGGGGGTGGCATGTGCCTTGTTCCTTGACGTTTGCTACAGTCATCACCTATTCTATCAGGAGCAGAACCAACTGTTCCTGCTCAGCACCGACTATCTCGCCACCTACTTCCAGAAACCTGCTTGGATGGCGTGCATGGCGGGTGATTTCCTCACCCAGTTCTATTACTATCTCCATGCCGGTGCGCTCATTCTGACCGTGGCACTGCTTACCGTGGGCGACCTGTGGCGCCGCTGCGGCCAACGGGCCGGACTGAACCGCCACATCGCCTTTGGCGCCGCCATGATATTGATGACACTCCAGGCACTGCTTTGCCTGCATGTGAGCTACCGGCTCTACTCGGTCGTCGCCCTCGGCGGCGGTCTGGCGCTTTACCTCGTCTCCTCATGGGCACTCAGACGGGGAAAGGCATGGCTGCTCCTCACGCCCCTGACGGTGGGTGCACTCACCTACTGGCTCTTCGGCTACGGGGCATGGGCCTATCTGCTCCTGACCGCCCTTGACCTGCTCCTGCACCGAAAGAAAGACCTTCTCTGGCTTGTGCCCTCGCTGCTCCTCATCCCCCTCATCATGGCGACGGCACCCCGCTGCTACCTGACTCCCTCCAAGGCGCTCACCTACCCCGGCATCGGTCAAATGGCCATGCCCGACTTTACCTTGGAGCGCAACTTCGCCGTGAGTGACGCCTACTATTTCGGGCGCTATGACAAGGTGGAGAAGATGGTGGAAGCCACGGCACAGCCCACCGACCAGATGCTCTTCTTCTATAACCTCGTAAAGGCGAAGAAAGGCGAGCTTCCCGACCATCTGCTGAGGTTCACCCCCAATCAGTTGGGGTCCTTCTATGCCATCGGCCCGAAGACCCCCCTCCTCGTGATTATCAACATGAACGAACTCTACTGGGCACTGGGCGACATGACGCTCACCGAGCGCGCTGCCATGATGACCCACGTATTTGCGCCACGCAACCGCAACGTTCGGATGGTAAAGCGACTGGCAGAATGCAACATCGTCGGCGGCGACACCCTGGCAGCTGACAAATATCTGCGTCTGCTCGACAAAACCCTCGTCTACCGCCATTGGAGCGAAAAAGCCGCGCAGGGTGAGGGCATAAAATACCTGCTCGACAAGCGCGAATACACCAACCGGGCCGACACCATCCGCCTGAACGACAACCTGCACATGGTGATGATGGAACTGCTCGACAGCAATCCTCACAACACGGTGGCCTTGGACTACATACTGTGCAGCACCCTCCTGCTGAAAGACATGGATAACTTCAAGCGCGACTACGACCGCTACTGCATGGACACCGACAATGTAAGGAGAAAGAAACTCTACCAGCAAGCCCTGATGATTTACCTTGCAGGCACCCAGGCACCACAAGAAGAATGGGCAAGATACATCTACGACCAGGCCGAGCTGAAACGCTTCCAAGACTACAGCAGCCACCGTGGCGACCCCCGTTTCCGCGATACCTACTGGTATTACTTTGACACCGTAAAACCCCCACAGCCATGAGCCGGAAGTCACTCCTCCTATGCCTCGTGACGGCAGCCACACTGCTGATGGCCGCCTGTACGCCGTCGCCCACACATCCGCAGAAGAGCGATGAGCTGCCCCCTATGTATCCCGACTACACCGAGGTGTGGATACCCTGCAACATTGCGCCACTCAACTTCCTGCTTCGCGGCAGTTACGATGCCGTGGAGGTGGTTGCCACATGCGGTGAAGAGACCATGCGCGTGAACGAGAGAGGCGATGAGGTGTGTTTCGACTTAGACACCTGGAAGACATTCATGGAGAAGGCCGCCGGCAAGACCGTGCAAGTGACGGTCACCGCCCGCCACGACGGTGAATGGACCGCTTTCAGACCCTTCAGTTGGCATGTGGTGACCGACAGCGTGGATGCCTATCTTACCTACCGCCTGATAGAGCCCGACTACGAGATCTACCAGAACCTTGCCATCAGGGAGCGCTGTGTGGAGAACTTCGACGAACGGAGCATTTCCGACTACGGCCTGGTGGGCAACCGTTGCATGAACTGCCACACCTACAGCCGCCAAGACCCCTCTCTGAGCATGCTCTATGTGCGCGGCGAAGGCGGAGGTGCCATCCTGAACCGCAACGGCCATCTGAGCAAACTCAACATCAAGGCAGCCGACATGGTTTCGGGCAGCGTGTATTTCGGCTTCAGTCCTACCGGACGCTACATCACCTTCTCCACCAACCTCATCATCCCTGCTTTCCATGCCCGTCCGAGCAAGCGTTTGGAAGTGTTCGACAGCGCCTCCGATGTGTATGTGGCCGACCTTGACCGCAGTCTCATCCTCCGCAGCACACTGCTCAGCGACAGCACCACCTTTGAAACCTTCCCCACCTTCTCGCCCGACGGCAAATACATCTATTACTGCGCTTCGCCCCACGTCACCCTGCCCATGCAACTGAAAGACATGCACTACAGTCTGTGCCGCATCGCCTTTGACGAAAAGACAGGGGAAATAGGACAAGACGTCGACACCCTGCTCTCAGGCGAGCGTTCCCACCTCTCCGTATGCCATCCACGCGTCAGCCCCGACGGCCGCTACATCGTATACACCGTGGCCGACTACGGCACCTTTCCCATCTGGCATCAGGAAGCCGACCTGCAGTTGATGGACCTTCAGACAGGTGCCATAGACAGTATGAAAGTGGTGAACAGCAGCAAGAGCGACACCTATCACAGTTGGTCGTCGAACAGCCGTTGGCTGGTCTTCGCTTCAAAGCGCGACGACGGCCTCTACGGCAAGCCCTATTACTGCTATATCGACAAAGAGGGGAAAGCCCACAAGCCTTTTGTGCTGCCGCAGAAGCATCCTGCCTTCTACGACAACACGCTGAAATCGTTCAATGCGCCCGAGATGGGCAAGGGCAAACTGCCCTTCACCGCCAATGATGTGAGAAAGGCCGTGGAAAAAGAAGCCGTAGACTTCAAGTAAACCGAAGACTGTTTACCTCACCTTTGTCTCCACACGCCCATCGCTCATGATTTCGCCTATGGCCTTATAGGCGTCGAAGCGCACCTTCTCCTTGGTGAAATCAGGCGTATTGAAAGCATATACCGTCTCGTCGTAATACTGCCACGGATTCTTCTGCGGCAGGAGGAACGGCTTTGTGGCTTTTCCGTTCTCATCGACCGATGCCATGTAAAGACGGCTGTAGAGGCCATCATCCCTTCGACTTGTAAACACAATCCAGCGGCTGTTTTCCGACCAGTTGTGATAGCTGTCGGCGCGGGGACTGTTGACCGCATCGAGCGGCTTTGCTTCACCCGTAGTCAGGTCGAGCAGCCACTGGTCGGCCTCCTCGTGCCAGATGGAGAAATAACCATAGTCGATGAGGGTGAAAAGCACGAATCTGCCGTCGTAAGAAGGTCTCGGCCAGGTGAGGCTCTTTCCCATGCGGGGCGCATTGAAGAGGGTGTCTACATGCTGTGCAAACTGCCCTTTCTCCGGGTCGAAGCCGATACGGCAGAGCGCATATTTCTCATCCTTGAAATGGCTGGGATATTCCTGCTGTCGGCAGGTCAGGAAATACATCGTGCGTCCATCGGGAGCAAAGACCGGGCAGTTTTCCGACCAGTCGGGCGTCATGACGAGCGAGTCGGTAATAATCTCATGTGTGGCAGTGTTATAGACAAAGATGTCGGATGAGAGGTCGAACACCTCTATACGCTCATCGGGCACCACGTGGAAGCCCTGTCGGGTCTGGTTGGTGGAGAAGGCACAATACACCCCCTCGGGATGCCAATACGGATACACCATGGAACCGCCGAGCAAGTCGTTTCTGGCCTTGAGCCACTCACGCTGTCCGTCGCGCTGTATCATGGTGGCACCATGTTCGCCGCGCACGTGGAACACGAAGGTGGAGGGATTGGTGCGGTTGGCAGTGTGGCAGTTGACGCATCCTCCCGGCATACGGCGGTTATCGATGATTTCATATTCATCGAACGAAGCCAGGTCGCGCTGATAAAGTCCCATGTGGCTGTACACCTCATAGCCCGGTGGTATGCGCCGGTAAGTGAGTCCCCACTCTTCAAGGGGATATTGACTCACATGGATGCGGAAGTCGTTGAACTGTCGCCATCCGTCGGCATAGCGTGCGCAGACCGTCACGATGAGGTCGGCACCCTGATTGGCTTCCGTGAGCTGGTGCCATTGGTCGACATCAAACTGCGCCATCTCGCCGTTCGCATGCAGTTCGCCGCCTTTCTCACCTTTCACCACCACGTCAACTGCTTCCACATCGTCGCCTCTCAAATTGAAGTTGAGCGGTGCGATGCCCACAGGAACCGTCACCTCCACATAATCGGGGAAGATGGGCGGCAACTGCGCCACCCTGACGGGATTGGACACCGACGAGGAGCAGGCGGCGAGCAAGCACACCGCCCACATGGCACCCAGCAAGCGTCCTATATGAATAACTGATTTTCTCATAGATTTCTTTCTCCTACAGCCAAATAATACCATGCCGTATGTGCATACACGCCGAGGTTGGGCGACTGTTTCCCTTCCGCTGTCAGTGTCTGCAGGAACTGCCTGAGGCCGTTCATCACGGCAGGAGCGACAAGTCCTTCCGGAATCTGCTCTTTCTTACGCACGAGCATCATGGCCACCGCCTCCTGCACATGGCGCGGGTTGTACTGCACCTGCTGCTGCACCATGGCCGTGTACTGCAGCACCTTGTCGACATCCCGTTCCAACATGGGACAAAGCAGCATATACTGCATGGCCACGTTGTTGTCCTTGTGCTGCAAGAAGAGTTGTGCACACACCTCACCTATTTCCTGTTCGGCAAAGAGGAAATCGCTCTTGGGTGCCCACTTTCTGAGTCGGCCGTAGAGGGGATGGTTGTCGATGGCCTTCTCATCGCCTATAAGCTGTCGCATACGCCCTGCCCACTTGCGGTAGAAGACCGTTTTTTCGAGCATACGCACATATTTCATTGCTACATTGTACTGTCCGTTGACGAGGTTGGTCTCCACGAGCCTTTTCACGGTTCTCACGCTTTTGTCGGCATTGGGAAGCGACTCCATGGCCTCGAAGGTATAGCGCTGTGCGATATTGACAAGTCCCAACTGGAAATACGCCTCGGAAGTGACATTCAGTGTGTTGTAGTTGCGTTCGAACGGCGGGAACAGTCCCCCCACCCCGTTCTGATAGAAGTCGAAAGCATGGTCGCCGAGCTGTCCAGTCATGGCGAGCGCCAGGTTGGTGGCACACACGCTCATGGGCAGGTCGGGCATCTTGTGCTGTGCCTTCGCCACGATGGCATTCCACTGATTAGAACGCACGAGGAAATCGTACGTCATCAATTCATATTTCTTGCTCTCGTAGGCCTTGGGCAGGGCTACCACGAAGAGGGCAACGAGCACGGCGCCTGCCGCGAGTGACAGCACAAACGCCCTACGGTGCACCTCCTTCTGCGTCATTCTCCTGCCCAGGATGGCAAGCAGTGCACACACCACTACGACCACCGGCATAAGGAGGGGAACAGAGGTGGGATAACGGTAATAGTCGATGCCCCGCAGCAGGTGAGCGTATGAATAAGGCAGGAATTGCGCACTCGCTGAGATGAGGACAAGGGCATAGGCGCAGGCCACCCATGCAGTCCACCTGCGCGGTTTCCCCTCCATCATGCAGCAGGCTGCGAAGACGGTCCACAGGAGCACAAGCGGACCTACAATCCAATAGAGGAGCGGGGTGCCCACCACCACGAGCACCCACTTCCACCAGGAGGGGCCTCTCCATGCCAGCATGGCGACCAGGGTGAACACGAGTGCCACTGTGAAGGTCAGCATCACGTTCTCGTCGCCCATGAGGAGCCACAGCAGCAGGGCGGGCAGGAAACTCAGCACATAGAGCCTGCCGCGCATGAGGCGGGCCATAAGGCGTTGCACGCACACCATGAGTACTGCCAAGATAAGCGCCCCGGCATAGAAATTGTTGTAGAACTGCACAAGAAACTCAGCCGCATAGCGAGCTATGCCACCCGGCTGTGCCAGTCGTGAGAGGAAGTAGTCGTCCGTACACAGGAACAGTTGGAACTGCTCCTGATATGACAGCGCTGCCGGATAGGCGAACCGCCAGAAGAGGAAGACCGCCAGTGCGAGGAGCAACGAGGCCAGACCTTTCACATGTTTACTGGATAGGCTCATTGGTGTCGGCATCGAAGGTTACGGTAGTGCTGTCGGGCATGAGCCGTTGGTAGGTCGTGGGATACATGGCGCCAAGAAAATCGTGCAAGACGCCCTCCTTCAGATTTTCGGCCAACTGCCGTGTATATTTCTTGAATTCCACATGATATTTCGTGGCCCTCTCCTGTTCTTTCTTGGCCTCCACGGTATCACCGCTGAGGCGGAAGCCGTCTGCGACCCGTCTCATCATGGCATACTGCGAGTCGTGTTCCTGTTTCCGTATCTTCCACTGTTGGAGCGAGTCGTTCTGCGGGGTGCCCGATGCCGAGCTCACGGCGTCGATTGTCACGTTCACCTGTCCCGGTTCCACCACGACGAGGAGCGGTTCCACACCCATCCTGTAGTGGTAATCAATCAATATCTTGGCCATCATGACCGTATCTCTGACAAATTCAAACTTTCCGTTTGTGATGACGACGGAGTCGACCACTTCAGCCCTGCTGTCGGTAAGGGGCACAAGGAAGATTTTCTTTCCCTCATATTTGTCGGGTGCGGTGCCACTGATGTGACATGTGCTGTCATTGCACGCAGCGAAGATGCTGCAGAGAACGGCCATGAGGCCGAATAAAAGGATTTTTCTCATGGTTATCTGATTGTTACTTGTATTCGTTCCTGATTGAACACCTGTCGGTAAGCCTCCCTTGCATCGAACACTACTTTCCGGGTAGTGAAATCAGCCACGTTGTAGGCATCCATCATCTCCTCGTAGAACTTGCGGGGATTGCGCTGCGGCAGGAGGAAAGGCTTCGAAGCCTTACCCTGCTCATCGAGGCAGGCAAGGAAGAGTTGGGTGTACATGGCGTTTTCGCGTTTGGAAGCAAAGACAAACCACCTGCTGTTTGTGCTCCAACTGTGCCAACTCTCCGTTTGCGGGCTGTTCACCTCATCGAGGGGCCTTGTCTCCCTCGTCTGCAGATTCATAAGCCACAAGTCGGCCTCTGGTCGGCACACGGGGAAGTTGCCGCACGTTGAAACGGTGTACATGAGCCACTTGCCGTCGAATGATGGACGGGCGAGGGTAAAACTTTTGTCGTAGTCGCGTGCGTTGAGCAGCGTGTCGGCCTGATTGCCCCACTGTCCCGTTTTGGCATCGAAAGATATGGCGCAGAGACTACACTTCACCTTGTCGTATTCGGCCGGCACCCTGCAGGGTTTCGACGTGCTGTAATATACGGTGTCGCCCTTGGCCGAGAAAGCCGGGAAGATTTCGAGGTCGTCGGTCATCATCTGCGGCGAGAGAACCAGTTCGTTGCTGCGTGTGTCGAGCATGACCACGTCGCTGAAACTATGGTACACCTCTATGCGCTGTCCTGTGCCCACATAGAACGACTGATGCACGGCATTGACCGCATAGGCACAGTAGTCGCCATCGGGGTGCCAACTGGCATAGCTGCCCGCCGCCTTGGTGCTGTCGGTCTTGGTATTGAGCCACTGTTGGTGTCCGTCTTTCTGTATGAGAGTGCCGCCGTTTTCGCCCCTTATCTGCATCGTGATGCGGTCGGGGTTGTTGCGGTTGGCCGTATGGCAGTTCATGCAACGTCCCGGCACGGTGATTTCGGTGAGGAGGGGTTCTTCGTCGAAGGAATGGATATCGCGTTGGTAGAGTCCGATGTTGCCTCCCACCTCATATCCCGGGGGTATGCGACGGTAGGTGAGTCCGTAGTCATCGAGTGGGTATTGGCTCACGAAGATGTCGAAATCCCTGTACTTCACCCATTCACCGTCTTTCTCGGCACAGACGCTCACAACGAGTTTTCCCCCTTTGTTCATCTCGGTGAGCCGGTGCCACTCCTCTATGTCGAAATCGGCATAAGCGCCATTGACATGGAGTGTACCGCCTTTTGTGCCTTTTACGTCGACATCGATACAGGTCACCCTCTTGTCGGCCATGCTGAAGTCGAGCGGTGCGATTCCGACGGGAATGGTCACGCCCACATAGTCGGGATATATCTCAGGCAGGAGGTTCACCTGTCTGGGGTTGCTCACCCTGTGCGTGCACGCCGTGAGCAGGATGAGGAGCAGGCATATCGGGGAGAGGAAATGTTTCATTGCTGTTGGGTGATGCGTTTGACGTAATTCAAATAAGGCGAGCCCTCCACCTGTCCGTTGCGCTGCATACAGCGCACCACGTCCTGATAGCCCAGCGGCATGGCGGTATAGCCGCCGTATTGCTGTGCCCACTGCAGATATTGATAGAAGGCAGGTACGTTGCCGTTGAGCAGCATCTGTGCGAGCATGTAGTCGAGCGCCATTTTATTGTCGGTGTTGGTCATGAACAATTGTCCGAACATCTTGTCCAACTCCTCATAGTTATAGAGGAAGTCTTGCTTGTATCGCTGCTGCCGCTTCTTTCCCCATTCAGGGTGGCTGTTTATCTTGTCCTCCTTGCCCAAGTAGGTTTCGGCCTCTTTGGCCCAGGCGCGGTAGAAGAGCGATTTCTTGAGCAAGTTAAGCTGTTTGGCAGCGGCCTGGTAGTGGCCGTTCACAATCATGCACGCAGCGAGACGTTTGGTGCAGCGACCGCTCTTCTTGGCATTGAGTATGGACTCCTGGGTATCGAACATATACCGCTGTGCCGAGTTGATCATGCCCAAGTGCCAGAAAGCCTCTGCCGAGGGGAGCATGGAGGTGAGGTCGCGTGTGCGAGGCATGATGAGCGCATCGCGTCCCGACTGATAGAAATCGAACATACGGTCGGCCAGTTGGCGTTTCTTGGCCAGCGCCAGGTTCACGCACTGCGAACTGAAGGGTGTGCGCACCTGTTCTTTGGTGGCCTTTTTGATGATTTCGTCCCACTGTTCGTTCCGCACGAGCCAATCGTCTTCTATCAGGCTCATTTTCTCATTGTCAAAAGCCAGCCATGTCACGAACAGCAAGGCAGCCACAGCAGCGGCCTCGGCAACAGTGACCCACTTCCTGTGCACGACGGTCTTTGCCAAGCACACAAGAAGGAGCGTCACGATGGGCACCACCCACATAAGCGTGGGGGTCTGCAAGGGGATGCGGTAGTAGACCCACCCGGTGACGACACTGTAAAGGGGCCACTCGGGCAGCAGGAACAGATAGGCCACACCCTGTACAGCAGCCGGCAGCAGCAGTGTCCAAGCCTTTTTCCATCCGCCGTCCACCACATTCAGCGCCACATAAAGCCATACCATGGGTCCGATGAGCCAGTAGAGCACGGGGACGATGAAGATGTCGACAAGACTGCTGAACTTCCTTG
>CAJONT010000221.1 GCA_905235975.1 uncultured Prevotella sp. | reverse complement strand
TGCACCGAATAAAAGCAAAAAGCGACCGAAACGAAACCGATGGAACACTGCCTTCAAAATTTTCAGAATTAATAGAACACACCTTATTTATGAAAAAACCGACCCCAAGTGATTGAGGTCGGTTTTTCTTATATCGTCTTGTACTACTCTTCTTCTGAGTCATCCCAAATGGGTGATTCTGAACTTAAAGCACCACCGGGTGCTATTCCTTCATCACCTGTGTCAACTCCTACTGTTGAATTTTCGGGGGTAGATATAATATCCATAAGATTTCCTAAGATGCCAACCTCTATAACATCCGATTCGGGCTTGATATATTTATTCTGCATAGCGATTAAACTATATGTCGATTTTTATCTTACTATTATTTTCTTCCCTTAATGGATGGATATTCCTTTTACAGGGATTTGAGATTGGGAATTAAAAAACTGGCACGCTGGCCAGTTTGTATCTTTATTCTTGAAATTTAAGTGCCAAGATATACAACAATCAGAACCAGCACCACAATTGCCGCAATCACTTCGAGAGCAATGAACAACCATTTCTCAATAAATTTACGCCTCTTGATGGCCTGAAGGCTCTGGCGTTTGAAACGATCGGAATCATCTTCATGATGTTTCTTCTTTTTGCTGCTTGAACTGCTGCTCGAGCTATGGTGATGGTGATGGTGACGATGCGTACTTGACGATGATGACGTGCTTGTCGCAGCAGAACTTGTCTGTGTTTCTTTGTCGCTTGCCATGATTTCTCTTATTGAAGTACCTATATGTTTCTTAGATAGTTTATACTTTTAGATTGCAAAATTAAACATATCTGAATAAATATCTGCTCTCAATGTATTAATAAAAGTTAATGAGGGTAAATAATGTTGCCATATAGTGTTCAAAACGAGGAAAACGAATCGTTCGCATCGTATTTTGTACCGAACTTATAAATTACAAGGTGGGTCCTGTTAAGACGTTTTCACCGAATAAAAGCAAAAAGCGACCGAAACCGAACGGATGGAATCTGCTTTTAAAATTTTCATAATTAATAGAACACACCAAAAGAGCCAGGGGATGTGCCCCCTGGCTCTTTTGAAAGTTATATCAGTGCTACAGTCAGACCCGCCATGACAATACTTACCATCGACATAAGTTTGATAAGAATGTTTAGGCTTGGACCGGAGGTGTCTTTGAAGGGGTCGCCAACAGTGTCGCCCACAATAGTGGCTTTGTGGCAAGCAGAACCCTTGCCGCCAAAGTTGCCTTCTTCGACCATCTTCTTCGCGTTGTCCCAGGCACCGCCCGAGTTGGCCATGAATACGGCCAAGGTAAAGCCTGCGGTCAGACCGCCCACGAGCAGACCCATCACACCGGCTACACCGAGCACGATGCCCACAATGATGGGGATGGCAATGGCCAGGAGCGACGGGAATATCATCTCATGCTGGGCACTGCGCGTGGAAATCTCCACACAACGGCTGTAGTCGGGGGTTCCCTTGCCCTCAAGAATGCCTTTTATCTCACGGAACTGTCTGCGAACCTCTTCAACCATCGACTGTGCGGCGCGACCCACAGCACCCATGGTGAGACCACAGAAAAGGAAGGCTGCCATGCCGCCTATAAAGGCTCCCACAAGTACCTTCGGGTTCATGAGTGTCACCTGGAAGAATTCCATGAAGTCGTTCATCGTAGCGGTGGAGGGGTCAAATTGGCCGAAAGCTTCGCTTACATAGGTTTGGCCGTTCTCCACACCACGCACCATGGCTATCTTGATTTCCTCTACATACGAGGCAAGAAGGGCCAGTGCGGTGAGGGCGGCAGAACCGATGGCGAAGCCCTTGCCGGTGGCGGCAGTGGTGTTGCCAAGGGCATCGAGGGCATCGGTGCGCTTGCGGACCTCAGGCTCCAATTCGCTCATCTCGGCGTTGCCGCCGGCATTGTCGGCAATGGGACCGTAGGCATCGGTGGCAAGGGTGATGCCCAACGTAGACAGCATACCTACGGCAGCTATACCGATGCCGTAAAGACCGTGAGAAATGCTCGATGCACTCATCGACAAATCGAAGCGATTGGCGCAAAGGTAACTCAACATGATGGCCACGGAGATGGTTACCACGGGTATCATGGTGGATATCATACCGGTGCCAATACCTTTGATGATGACGGTGGCAGAGCCTGTCTGTGACGCTTCTGCTATCTTCTGGGTGGGTTTGTAACTGTGCGAGGTGTAGTATTCGGTACCCTGACCGATGATGACTCCGGCCACAAGACCCGTCACCACCGAGAAGGACAGACCAAGCCAGTTATCTATACCTAAGAGGTAGAGGATGAGGAATGTGGCTATGGCGATGAGTATGGCCGATACGTTGGTGCCTACACCCAATGAATGGAGCAGGTCCTTCATGGTGGCGCCTTCTTTCGTGCGCACAAGGAAGATGCCGATGAGCGAGAGGAAGATGCCCACAGCGGCGATAATCATCGGGGCAATCACGGCTTTTATTTGCAGCTCTCCACTCGCGGCAAAGGCGGTGGCGCCAAGGGCGGCGGTGGAGAGGATGCTGCCGCAGTAGCTCTCATAGAGGTCGGCGCCCATGCCGGCCACGTCACCCACGTTGTCGCCCACGTTATCGGCAATGGTTGCCGGGTTGCGGGGATCGTCTTCGGGAATATTGGCCTCCACTTTGCCCACAAGGTCGGCACCCACGTCAGCGGCCTTGGTATAGATGCCGCCGCCCACACGTGCAAAGAGGGCTTGCGTAGAGGCGCCCATGCCAAAGGTGAGCATGGTCGTGGTAATCGTTATAAGCGCAGTGGAACCGCTATCGTAGACGGAGGTGAGGATAAGAAACCACAAGGCAATGTCGAGAAGGCCGAGACCTACTACTACAAGACCCATCACTGCTCCGCTGCGGAAGGCCACACGAAGGCCCTGGTCCATACTGCGGCGAGCGGCATTGGCGGTGCGTGCCGAGGCATAGGTGGCGGTCTTCATGCCAAAGAAACCGGCAAGACCACTGAAGAAACCGCCGGTGAGGAAGGCGAAGGGTACCCACGGGTTTTGTACTTTCAACACATAGGCCATAAAGGCGAATATGATGGCCAATACGATGAATACGATAAGTACCACACGGTACTGCTGCTTGAGATAGGCCATAGCGCCGCGGCGCACATGGTCGGCTATCTCTGCCATACGGGGAGTGCCTTCTTCTTCCTGCATCATCTGCCTGAAGAAGAACCATGCCATGGTCAGTGCGCATAGCGATGCCACTGGAACCAACCAAAAGACAAAGGGAATGTTCATGATAATAATATTATAGTTGAAAAAATTACAGTTTCACCAATATCAATGCAAAATTACTATAATTTGTTATTTTTCTTCTTTTATTGTTGTTTAAAATATGTTAATAGAGTGTCGCGTTTCTTGCCCTTTTTGTTATTTCCTCTTCTTTATGCCACAAAGAGAGCCCCCTGCGCACAGAGGGCTCTCCTTATTTTGATTATAGACACTGTTAGAACCTGAAGTCTAACTCCATATCTATCAGGTTGTAGTTGTGATTGCCGGCGGCAAGCGTACGGTCGTTCACATGCGAATACTCTAAGTGGAGCTCCAGATTCTTCGTGAAGAAGTAGTTCAAACCACATTCCACCTGATTCACTGAAGTGTCCCATTCCTTGGATATGCGGTAGCTCTGGTAACGGGCCTTGGCATGGAGCTTCGACTTGATGAGAGGTACAATGCCGAACACATACCAACCGTCGGCCTTGTCGCCCTTTGCATAGTCTATCACATTGTTGCCGATGCCTTGTGAGGCCCAACCCTGACTGTGCAGATACTCCGTACGGAAGGTGTACTCATCTTTGTCCCACTCGGCAGAGAGACAGTAGCGGTTCAGTGTCACGCTCTGAGTCGTATTCGTGAGGGGGTCCACCATCTTGCCGTGGCTGCCGTTCCAGCCAAAGGCACCGATGCGGAGACCCTTTACGGGGGTCACCCAGGCACCGCCGATGATGTCCTTGCGCTCATCCTTGTCGCTCGTGTTGATACCCTCGCCGTTGAACACACCCACCTGATAGTGGAGGTAACGGTGTCCGTCGGAGGCGGGGAAAAGGTCGCCTTGCAACTGCACGCCGATGTCGCGGCCGCCGGAGGACTTTTCACCGGCACGGTCGCCGAAACCGGAGAGACGGTTGATTACGTCGGCATAGCCTCTCCAACCCTGGGTCACAGGGTGGGTGGGGTTCTCAAAAGTGAAGGGGCGTTTGAACTGACCTACGCGCACACGGGCTTCCTTGTGCTTCACCCATTCAGTGTAGAGGTCCACAAGCTGTACGGTGGGTTCACCGGGACCCTTGGCATTGGTGCCCTGAATCTGGATGCGCCAGTCGAATTCACCAACTTTTCCGTCTACAATCATACGGAGCAGACGGAGGTTGAACGAGTTCTTCTCGTCGCCTTCCTTGTCGTCTCCTTGATACTGCAGCATGCCGTAGCCGCTGAATTTGATGTTCTCATACCAGCTCTTTGTGTCTTGGGCTTTTGCTCCGAAAGTGAATAGAGCCAATAGGCAGGTAATAATAATTCGATTTTTCATGGTTGATGAGTTTAGATGTTGTTTTGTGTGTATTAGAATATATAATAATGTGTAGTTTGGTAATTATGTTTCTTCTTCTTGGCGGCGTGTGAGCAGCACCACATTTTCCACATGGGGCGTGTGAGGGAACATGTCCACAGGCTGCACGGCATCCACGCGGTAGTCGGCGTCGAGCAGCGACAGGTCGCGAGCCTGGGTGGCAGGGTTGCAGCTCACATAGACAATGCGGAGTGGGGCGGCGCGAAGGATGGTCGACACCACGTCGGGGTGCATGCCGGCACGGGGCGGGTCGGTAATCACCACGTCGGGACGGCCGTGGGCGGCAATGAAGTCGTCACTCAGCACGTCCTTCATGTCGCCGGCATAGAAGAGAGTGTTGGCGATGCCGTTGAGACGGCTGTTCTCACGGGCATCTTCTATGGCCTCGGGTACATACTCTATTCCGATTACTTGACGTGCCTCGCGCGCCACAAAATTGGCTATCGTGCCGGTGCCTGTGTATAGGTCGTACACAAGTTCATGGCCTGTGAGCCCTGCCAGGCGACGTGCCACACTGTACAGCTCATAGGCTTGCTCGGTGTTGGTCTGGTAAAAACTTTTGGCACCCACCTTGAAACGCAACCCTTCCATAATCTCTGTGATGTGGTCGAGACCCTTGAAGACTTGTATGTCGAGGTCGCCGAAGGTGTCGTTGCACTTCTGGTTGTCTACGTACAACAGGGAGGTAACCTGCGGAAAACGGTCGGCGATATGCTGCAGAAGACCCTTGGCACGGATGTCGTCATTCGCTTCGTCGTAGTGGAACTGTATGAGCACCATCCATTCGCCGGTGGCGGAGTTGCGTATCATAATGTCGCGGAGCAGACCGCGTTGTGCACGTAGGTCGAAAAAGGTCATGCCGGTCGAATAGGCATAGTCGCGGATGCTGTTGCGGATTTTGTTGTGAAGGGGATCCATCAGCCAGCAGCACTCAATGGGCAGTATCTTGTCGAAAGCACCCGTGATGTGGAAACCCACTGCATTGGGCTGCGTCATGGGTTCGCCGCTGGCTACTTCCTCGCGGGTGAGCCAACGCCGGTTGCAGCAACCAAACTCCAACTTGTTGCGGTAGTGGTGGGTGTGGCGGGAACCCAGGATGTGATGGAAAGGCGGCAACTCCACTTTCCCGATACGCGTGAGCTGGTCGTACACCTGTCGCTCCTTCATCTCCAATTGGGCATCGTAGGGCAGATGCTGCCACTTGCAACCGCCGCATACGCCGAAATGGGCGCACAGAGGCTCGGCGCGACGAGCACTCTTCTGTACAAACCGCACTACTTCTGCCTCGCAATAGTGGTGCTTCTTCTTCACAACCTGCAGGTCGACCACGTCGCCAGGCGCAGCGTAGGGCACAAAAACCACCATGTCGTCAACACGGGCAAGCGATTTGCCCTCCGCGGCACAGTCGGTAATCGTGACGTTCTCTAAAAGGGGAAGCAGACGTTTCTTGCGTGACATCTTTCAATAGTATTTCCTGGTTGTCAGGGTGTGGATGTGCAAATTTAAGCAAAATCTTTCGAAAAACACAAATTAGAGACACCTTTTTTTTCTTTCTGCCCGTTTTTTAAGGTAGGTCCTGTTAATTGTGTCGAGGCGATTCTTGTCTTTTAATCGGTGCAAAAAGCGACCGAAACGAAAATCAAGGAACTCGTCCTTGATAAATTTTTTCAAAATTAATAGAACCCACCTTAAAAATATAGTCTCGTTTGAACTTTTACAAAAGCTATTTTAAATAAAATTCTTTAAAAGTTTTGCTGTTTGAGGAATTTACACTAAATTTGCAGATATATTATTTTATACTTTGAAAATCAAAATTTCATTATGAGCCAAAAAAGAGTTTATACCTTCGGCAACGGAAAAGCTGAAGGTAATGCCAAAATGCGTGAGGAACTTGGTGGAAAAGGTGCCAACCTGGCCGAGATGAACCTCATCGGCGTGCCTGTGCCCCCGGGATTCACTATCACGACCGACTGCTGCAATGAGTATTATAAAGTAGGACAAGAGCGTATTAAGGAGGTGCTGCAGGACGAGGTGGATACCGCCGTCAAGCACATCGAAACATTGATGAACTCGAAGTTCGGTGATGTGAAAAACCCGCTCCTCGTGAGTGTTCGCTCTGGTGCGCGCGCTTCCATGCCGGGTATGATGGATACCATCCTCAACCTGGGTCTGAACGATGAAGTTGCTGAGGGTATGGTGGCCAAGACCGGCAATCCTCATTTCGTATACGACTCCTATCGCCGCTTCGTGCAGATGTACGGTGATGTCGTGCTGGAAATGAAACCTGTCAACAAGGAAGACATCGACCCGTTTGAGGAAATCATTGAGAAGGTAAAGGCTGAGCGTGGTGTGAAACTCGACAAAGACCTTTCCGTAGAAGAACTCAAACGCCTCGTGGCTCTCTTCAAAGAGGCTATCAAGGAGCGCACCGGACGTGACTTCCCCAGCGATCCTATCGAACAGCTTTGGGGCGCCATCTGCGCCGTGTTCCGCAGCTGGATGAACGAACGTGCCATCCTCTATCGCAAAATGGAAGGTATTCCTGATGAGTGGGGTACCGCTGTCAGCGTGATGGCAATGGTGTTCGGCAACATGGGCGACACCTCCGCAACTGGTGTTTGCTTCAGCCGCGATGCTGCCAATGGTGAGAATGTGTTCAACGGCGAGTACCTCGTCAATGCACAGGGCGAAGACGTGGTGGCTGGTATCCGCACCCCGCAGCAAATCACCAAACTGGGCTCGCAGCGCTGGGCTCAGAGAGCTGGCATCTCCGAGGAGGAGCGCGTGAGCAAGTATCCTTCCATGGAAGAGGCTATGCCCGAAATCTATGAGGAACTCAACGGCATCCAGGACAAACTGGAACACCACTACCATGATATGCAGGATATGGAGTTCACCGTACAGGAAGGCAAACTCTGGTTCCTCCAGACTCGTAACGGCAAACGTACCGGCGCTGCCATGGTGAAAATCGCCATCGACCTGCTCCATGAGGGTATGATTGATGAGAAAACCGCTATCCTGCGCTGCGAACCGCAGAAACTGGACGAACTGCTGCATCCCGTGTTCGACAAAGTGGCCCTTGCAAAGGCCAAGGTCATCGCACAGGGTCTGCCCGCTTCTCCGGGTGCCGGATGTGGACAAATCGTGTTCCATGCCGACGATGCAAAAGTTTGGCACGAGGATGGACACAAAGTGGTGCTCGTACGTATCGAGACTTCGCCCGAAGACCTCGCAGGTATGGCTGCCGCTGAGGGTATCCTTACCGCACGCGGTGGTATGACTTCGCATGCTGCTGTGGTGGCTCGCGGTATGGGTAAGTGCTGCGTGTCGGGTGTCGGTGCACTCAACGTGGACTACAAGAAGAAGACTGTCGAAATCGACGGCGTGGTCTACAAAGAGGGTGACTTCATCTCTATCAACGGTACTACAGGTCAGGTCTATGCCGGTGAGGTGCCCACAAAGGCTGCTGAACTGAGCGGCGACTTCAAGGAACTCATGGACCTCTGCGACAAATATACCAAACTCATGGTACGTACCAACGCTGATACGCCCCATGATGCACAACTCGCACGTGCCTTCGGCGCTAAGGGTATCGGACTCACCCGTACCGAGCACATGTTCTTCGAGGATCAGAAAATCATCGCTATGCGTGAGATGATTCTCGCCGAGGATGCAAAGGGTCGTGAAAAGGCTCTTGCCAAACTGCTTCCCTACCAGAAGGCTGACTTCAAGGGTATCCTCGAAGCCATGGACGGCCTGCCCGTGAACATCCGTCTGCTCGACCCGCCTCTCCACGAGTTCGTTCCCCACGATCTGGCTGGACAGCAGATTATGGCCGAAGAGATGGGCGTGAGCGTGGAAGACATCAAGCGCCGTGTGGATAGCCTCTCTGAGAACAACCCGATGCTGGGTCACCGCGGCTGCCGCCTCGGTATCACCTTCCCCGAAATCACCGCTATGCAGACCCGCGCCATCCTCAGCGCTGCTTGCGAGCTGAAGAAAGAGGGCAAGGATCCGAAACCCGAAATCATGGTGCCGCTCATCGGTATCCTCTATGAGCTGAAACAGCAGAAGAGTATCATCCAGCGCGTGGCAAAAGAGGTGTTCGCAGAATATGGTGTGGAAGTGGAGTACGAAGTGGGTACCATGATTGAGATTCCGCGTGCTGCCCTCACCGCCGACCGCATCGCTACAGAGGCTCAGTACTTCTCATTCGGTACGAACGACCTCACTCAGATGACCTTCGGTTACAGCCGCGACGATATCGCAAGCTTCCTCCCCGTCTATCTCGACAAGAAGATTCTGAAAGTAGACCCGTTCCAGGTGCTCGACCAGAATGGTGTCGGTCAGCTCGTGAAGATGGCTGTGGAGAAAGGCCGCGCTATCCGTCCCGAACTGCGTACCGGTATTTGCGGCGAGCACGGTGGTGATCCCACTTCGGTGAAGTTCTGCGCCAAGAT
>CAJONT010000220.1 GCA_905235975.1 uncultured Prevotella sp. | reverse complement strand
GGTGTGTGGTGATAGAGCGGTCGGTAAGCCTCACGGTTTTCCGTATCAAACGTATTTGACTGCTTCATCTCTTTCCAGCACACGAAGTCCTTCACAGCACCCGTGGTTCTTCTGTCGCCGTGGAAGTTGATGTCGAGCAGCACCTTCTTTGCCCCGAACCGACGAATGTCGAGGGGCACGAAGTAGTCGACTTTGTCGGCAGCGAGCCTGACGTTGAAGTTCTGCACCTGGTTGTTGTCTACGATGAGTCGCACATTGGCAATCTCCTCGCGCTCCTGGACAGGCAGTAGCAGGTATTGTCCGCTGACGTCGAGGCGCAGCATGGCATGGTTTTCACCCAGCAACTGAGGTGTCTGCGCCATCGCCATTAGCGCCATGAAGGCAAACGCGAGAGAGGTTAAGAATCGGTAAGATTTCATAAAAACGCAATTGGTTATAATTTGAAAGATTTTGTTCTCGATGCAAAATTGCAAAAAAAAACGTCAATCTGCTATTAATTATGATACAAATAATAGAAAAATACGTTCCTACATGCGGAATGTAACAATTTTGTATTATTTTATGATGACATCGAGCGTGACGTAAAGCGTGGTATCACGTCCCTGCACAAGCGTATGGACAGGATAGCGGATGTGCTGCAACCCCGTGGCATGTCCAGATTCGGGAGCGAACACAATGGGGATGCGTTCCTGCCTGTTGCCCTCGTCACGGTGCAGAACCACCACCTGCAGTTCACGTTTTGCGCCCCGCGCCATCACCCCGAGGTCGAAGCGGTCGGTGGAGAGGCGCAAGTCGTCGGACACCCGTATGGGGAACTGCCTCATGAGCGTTTCCTCCGACGATATGCAGTCGCCCTCGAGCGCCACGACCACGCGCTGGCGCTCCTTTCCGTAGACCACCGTTCCACTCTCGTAGAACTCCCCACCCTTTCCTCTCGGGTTGAAGCGCAGAGTCACCTGGGCGGAGTCGCCCGGCAGCAAGAGCGAGTCGGTGGGCAGGGCGATGGTGGTGCATCCGCACGAAGTATAACCCTGCACGAGTTTCACCTCCTCATCGCCCGTGTTACGGAGCCAGAAAGAATGCTGCTGTACCCCGTCGGCCTCGTGGATGGTACCTAACGAGAGCGTGGACAGTCCTACGACAATGATTTTCTCAATGAGCATAATATTTCTTTCCGTTTGAAATGTAAGCACCCCTTTGCGGCACAGTGCCCAGCATACGTCCCTGCAAGTCGTAGATACCCTGCTGCACGTGTCCTGTCGGCACCGTGATGTCACTTATCCCATCGGCAGAAGCATTCAGGTGCCAAGCCTGCACATGCACATCGGTCGCGGCGGTGGCAAACACCTCGATATCCTGTTGCGTGACGTTGTTGGGGAAGAAGCGCACGGAGAACGCCCACCGGTCGTTGATGAAGATGTCGGCGATGGAGCCGTCGATGAAGAGATGCATTTTGAGCACCTCGCCGTTGGCAATTCTCTCAGGAAGCGTGGCACTGTACACCCCATTGTACACCCCAGCATCATTGACCGTACGGTCCAGGTGAGACACATCGAACGTGACGGTTGCCGTGGCCGCATCGTAGGAGAGTGCGGCATAGCGGTCGCCCGACTTCAAGAAGCGGAAGCCCATCTCGCCACTGCCCACGGTGAACTCACCGAGCAGTTCCACCTGGAGTCCGGACACCGGAGCAAGACTCTCCTCACCCAACAGTTGCAGGGTGCGGTCGACACTTTGGTCGGTGCGCATGGCAGAAAGACCACTGTAGGGTTTCTGGATGAGGGACCCGTCGGCTGCAAGCGATATCTCACGCGGCAATGAGTAATTGTGCGCCCACCCCATGCGATAATTGGCCTCCGATGAGAGTTTGTCGGGCACGATGCCCAAGAGCAGAGTCTTGCCCTCGTGCTGATAGATGGTGGGTGAGAGCAGTCCGAAACCGTCGCGACTGATACCGTTCATCTCGAGGTATTGCATCGGCGTGTCGTCGGGCACGAATTTTCCCTCCGCAGAGATGGAGCCCACCCAGCACAGTGTGCGTACGCCCACTCCCGTATTGAGCGGAGTACAGGTAAAGAGCCACTTGCCACCCGAAAGGGGTGTGAGGTTCGGCATTTCCCAGAAGGTGCCATGCTGATTGGCATTAGCGCCCTGGAAGAAGACAGACCCATCATTGGTCCACGCCCCATTTTCATATTTGTGCAGCGTGCATGCCCCTACCCCATTCTTGCTTGTGCCCACGATGATATAACGTGAACCGCCAGAAGAGAAAAAGTAAGGATCGCGGAAATCGTCGGAAAGTCCAGCCGGTCGACCGTTGATGAGCGGATTGGCGCTGTTCTTCCGCCACTGCACCAGTGCATCGTCTTCAGGAGCCGCCTGTGCGATGACCGCCCTTGCATTGTCGACCGCGGTATAGATGATATTCGGTTTTCCACCCGTTATCACGTCGTCGGTGAAGACACACCCCGACCAACAGCCTTTGATGTCGTAGGACTCAGACGGTGCGAGTGCGATGGGTTCCTCCCTCCAGTCGTAGAGGTTGGCCGACGAGATATGACCCCAATGGAGACGAGCCATGTAAGGACCATTGGCATTTTTCTGGAAGAACACGTGATAGCGTCCATCTGCATACGTCATGCCATGCGTTTCGTTGGTCCAACCGCCGGAAGGCATGCCGTGGAAGGCAGGTCTCCACAGATTAGCGGCATAGCGCGAAGCCGGGTATTGGAAGTCAGGGTGCACCGAAGCCGGAATGTTCAGCGCCTGCACCTGCGTCTCGGAGAGTACTTCGTTGTAGAGCGAGATGTCGTCGATGAGTCCGCAAAACGTATTAATCAGGAAAGAGCCCGCCTTGAGGTTGTCGGCCCCCTTGCCAATATAGAAATCGGACGAGGCATGCACCATGTCGGAACGGCTCATGCGGCAAGTACCGATGGCCACCCCATTGAGATAGAGTGTACCCGCGTTGCCCGCCTTGTCGAGCGTCGCCGTGACCACGTTCCACTGTCCGCATTTCAGTTTCTCCGACCCGTTGATGGTGAAGAGGAAGCCGTTGGCATAGGCCGAGCCGAAGGAGAAGCGCAGGTCGCCTTGCGAGGACAGCATGAGTGCGAAACCCTTCTTACCCTCTTCATCGAGATTGCCACATACGGTGGCATAGGAAGGTGTATTCTCTGCCTCTGCCGTATTCATCATGGGGTAAGTTTCGGCAGCAAGCGTGACGCTTACGGAGAAAGATTCCGTGCTAAGAGAAGCCGTGGGCAGCGCAGCCTTTACGTAGTTGGAATAGCCATCGAAGCGCAGTGCCTCGCCGAGCGGGCTTTCCACGGAGAAGGCGGGCAGTTCGCTCTCCACCTTGAAGCGGTTCTGTGAAGACGACTCCGTGATATACCCATCGTTGGTGAGCGTCATATCAAACTGCGCCACCGTAGTCTGCGCCTCTGCGACGAGACCGCAAAGGAAAGCAGCCGAAAGACAGTAAATAGACTTTAAATTCATGGAAGGAAAGGGTTTGGTGAAAGGATTTATAGACGGGTGAAAAAAGGAAAGACGCGTACCGAGAGAACGAACTCACGGCACGCGACATATCAAACAAGATTACTCAAGGTATCCGATACAGTTCTTGGTGAAGCGCTCAAGCTGGCTTTGGCAAGAATTGGCGGTACCGATGTTCCACTCATAGGCAGCGAGGCCCACCGCAAGGATACGGCCCGGGAAAACCGTTGTGGGATTGAAGTCGACTATACCTGCACAGCAGTAATCCACCACATGGTTCCATGTGCCCAGCACATTGGAGTTGGTCATATCCTCCCAAGCCTTCACCACGTTGGGACTGGGTGCCAGGCCATAGGCATTGAGGTCCCACATGCAGTTGTGGTCGCCCTTGAAGCCAGGACCTTCGAAGGTATAGATGCTGCGTTCGTAGAGACCGCTCACGAAGTCCATACCCCAGTAGATATCATGTTTAGAATGGTCGTAAATCTGTCCCTCGGCGTTACCGATGATAGGCTGCGAGCCCCAGATGTCGTTGTTCTGACCACCCTCACCGCTGCCGAAGATGCCAGGAGCGTAGGCATCGGCGATGCGTCCTACAGCCACTGTAAGCTGTGTGGCGTGGTTGGTGAGCAACAGGTTTCCGCCATCTGCGGTATAAGCCTTGAGAGCGTTGATGGTCTCAGCCGAAGCCAGGTTGCCAGGCAGGTTCTGCCATCCCAGTCCGATACCGATGCGGTCGCACATCACCCAGCACATGGGCATGGTCTCGATGTCGAGTTCATCGACAGTAGCCGGAGTAAGGAGGATACCCGTACCTGCATCGACATACGTCTTCTTGAACCAAGCCACGGCATCCTTCTCGTCGTCAGACTGCGTATAGTCGTCGGGCACGAGCATGGCCACCTTCGATTCAGCAGGTTTGCTCACATAGGCGAGGCAGTTGGCCGTGAACTTCTCGAGCTGGCTCTGGCAAGTATTCGCAGTGCCGATGTTCCACTCATAGGCAGCGAGACCTACAGCAAGCACTCTGCCGGCGAAAGTCGTGGTAGGATCGAAGTCGACGATACCTGCACAGCAGTAGTCCACCACATGGTTCCATGTACCGAGCACATGCGAGTTGGTCATATCCTCCCATGCCTTCACCACGTTGGGGTTGGGAGCCAGGCCGTAGGCATTGAGGTCCCACATACAGTTGTGGTCGCCCTTGAATCCCGCACCTTCGAAGGTGTAGATGCTGCGCTCATAGAGTCCGCTCACGAAATCCATACCCCTGTAG
>CAJONT010000219.1 GCA_905235975.1 uncultured Prevotella sp. | reverse complement strand
GTCAGCGTGTTCCACACGGCATAGCTCGTGGTGGGCGGGCATGTGTTGTCGTTGAAGCCCCAGGTGAGGAAGGTGGGACACTTCACATAGCGAGCAAAGTTCACCACATCGTAGTAGGCCATGGTGCGCACATTGGCATCGGTGTAGAAATCTTCCTTGAAATGGGGATAGCCGCTTGTAAGGCCCGCCGCACCGGCTGCCATGTCGCTCAGGGCGGGATGGTTGGCCACACAGAGGGTTACACGGCTGTCCATGGCGGCTGTGATGAGGGAGAGGGCGCCGCCTTGGCTGCCGCCCATCACCGCCACGTTCTTGCCGTCCCATTCGGGCAGCGAGGTGAGCAGGTCGATGCACTTGAACAGCCCTTGGTACACATGGCGCATGTAGTAATGGTCGGGTGAGTCGAGACCCATCTGCAGATACTCGCTGAAGGCGGAGCGTATGTCCTCAAAGTCGCCCTCATCCATCGTGGGGCGCATGCCGTGAATCTCTGTCACAAACCTTATCATGCCCTTTTCCTGATAGTAGGGGCGGGAGGTCACTTCCTTGATGGTCTTCACACCGGCTCCGGGCGGGGTGAACACCACCGGGCAACTCTTCTCGCGTGCGTTTTTGGGGTATAGCAGATAGCCGTAGACGTGGTGGCGCTTGTCCACTTTCAGACGCACCAGGTACACATCGGTCACCTCGTCGCTCATGTCTTTCACATATTCCTTCGTATAGCTCAGCGGCTGGGAGGCCGTCTCGGCAATGGCCTTCTGCCAGTAGGTGAGGAAGTCGGAGGGCTCCTTGGTGTAGGGGCGTATCTTCTCCGGCGAGAAACCCACTTTCACATGATGGCGGTAGGTGGTGCCGTTGAGGGTGAATTCAAGGCGCAGGTCGCGGAAGCCGGGACGGGTGCTCGTGCCCATGTCTATCACGGCATGTCCTTTCTTGAGGGTCACCTGACCGCTCTTGTCGCTGGGAAGCAGGTCGTAGCCGATGCTGTATTGGAGGATGCCGTCCTGGGGGATGCCGTAGAGGAAGAACTGTATGTCGACTTTGGCTTTCTCGCCGGTGGTGTAGAGCCAGTCGGCATGGTCGGGGACGGTCACCCACAGGTAGTCGCTGCGGTAGGGATAGTTTTCGGCGGTTGCCGGCCACAGGAAGAGGGTGGCCAACAGCAGGGTAGCAATGATGTTTCGCATGACGGGGATTTTACAGGGTGACTTTGCATTCGGCCATGCTCACACCGAGTTCCTTGGTTCGGGGACCCGGGGCGGCACCGCCTACGTGGAAGGTGTACTCGCCGAAGGTAAGGTGGCCGTTCCCTTCTTCATCGATGGTGACCATCTGGTCGAGCGAGATGTCGAAACTCACTTCCACACTGCTGTTGGGTGCCAGTGGCACATGCTTGAAGGCGGCCAACTGCTGCAGCGGGGCGCTGTGGCCGGCATCGGGTGCCGACACATACACCTGTGCCACCTCGGTGATGGGCCATTCGGAGGTGTTGCGCAGGGTGGCGGTCAGGGTGGCGGCTTTGCCCTTCGTGACGGACACCTTTACGTTGCTGTATTCCACCTTGCCGTAGTGCAGACCATAGCCGAAGGGATAGAAGATGTTGTCGGTCATGTATTTGTAGGTGCGACCCTTCATCGAATAGTCTTCAAAGGGAGGAAGCAGGTCGCCGTCGACAGGGAAGGTGATGGGGAGGCGTCCGGTGAAGTTGGCATCGCCGAAGAGCAGGTCGCCGAGGGCATAGCCGCCTTCCTGACCGGGATACCATGCCATCACGACGGCATCGGCAAGGGCGGAGATCTCACGCATGTCGACGGGACTGCCGCCGGTGAGCACCACCACGAGTTTTCCTCTCTTCTTGGCATGTACCTCGCGCAGGAAGTCCATCTGGCTTTGCGGTAGCGTGAGGCTCACGCGGTCGCCGCGGGTGTCGGAGTCGATGGCCTCGCCTTCCTCGCCCTCTAAGTTGCCGTTGTTGCCCATCACGAGTATGATGACCTCCGACTCACTGGCTTCGCCGGCGGCATAGTTGGCATTGTTGCGGGTGGGGGAGTTCTCCAGCATGCCGGGACGGTAATTGACGGCTGTGCCGTTGCTCACCTTCGACACGATGCCCTGCAGATAGGTGCAGTAGCGGTTGGAAATGCCGAAGTAGTTGCCCATGAGCCAGAAGGCATCGGCAGCGCCGGCACCGGTCACGAATAGAGTGTGTATGTCCTTGCTCAGCGGCAGCACACCGTTGTTCTTCAGCAGCACCATGCTCTCGGTGGCGGCTTTCTGCGAGAGTTTGGAGTGGCTCTCGCTGCATATCACGCTCTCATCGAAGTGGTTGTACGGGCAGTCGGCATCGGGCTGGAGGATGCCCAGTTTCAGACGGGTCATCATGAGGGGGAGGAGGGCATTGTCCAAGTCTTTCTCCTTCAATAGCTTCTGGTCGATGGCTTCCTTCAGGGCCTTGAACGACTGGCCGCATTCCACGTTCAGACCGGCTTTCACGGCGATGGAGCTGGCCTCGGCCTCGGTTTGGGCTATCTTGTGGCCGCTGTAGATGTCGGTCACGGCACCGCAGTCGGACACGATGTGACCCTTGAAGCCCCATGTCTTGCGCAGCACGTCGGTGAGCAGGAACTTGCTGCCTGAAGCACTCTCGCCGAACACACGGTTGTAGGCACCCATGATGGTCTCCACCTTGCCTTCCTGCACCAGCATGCGGAAGGCGGGCAGGTAGGTCTCCCACAGGTCGTGGCGGCTGGGGGCCACATCGGCGGTGTGGCGCGTGGCCTCCGGTCCGGAGTGTACGGCATAGTGCTTGCCGCAGGCGGCCACTTTCAGGTATACAGGGTCGTCGCCCTGCATGCCCTTCACGAAGGCGGTGCCCATGCTGCCGGTGAGGAAGGGATCTTCGCCCCAGGTCTCCATGCCTCTTCCCCAGCGCGGGTCGCGGAAGATGTTGATGTTGGGCGACCAGAAGGTGAGGCCGGTGTAGCGGGCGTAGTTGTGGTTGCGGCGCGCCACCTCATATTTGGCGCGGCCTTCGGTGGCTATCGCATCGCCTATCTCCCTCACAAGGGCGGGATGGAAGGTGGCGGCCAGACTGATGGGCTGCGGGAACACGGTGGCACGGCCGTCGCGGCCCACGCCGTGCAGTCCTTCGTTCCACCAGTCGTAAGGCTCAATACCTAAACGGGGAATGCCGGGGGTCTCGTTCATCATCTGCGAGATTTTCTCTTCAAGGGTCATCTGTGCGATGATGCTCTTGGCTTGTTTCTCTAAATCTTTCATCGTTTTTTGTGCGGTGGCGGTTGTGACAGTCATCAACAGGGCAATGGCTGTAGTGAGTAATGCTTTCGTTCTCATACGTTTTGGTTATTTCGGGAAAGGGATTCGGTAGGTACAGCCTTCGCGCCAACGGCTGCAGCCGTAGGCGGTGTGACCTTTGATGAGAGTGCCTTGGCCGCAGAGAGGACAGGGTTGTCCTATCAGCTTATCCTCGGCGGGTATCGGTGGCTCCGCAGACGGTGTCTGGGGCTGGGGCTTGTCTTTCTTCTGACTGCGCGGTTGTCGCGCTTTCTTCGCGGGGGTCTTGTCTTTGTCGGCAGGGGCAGCTTTCTGTCGGGTGGCTTTCTGTTGCCGCGCCACGTCTTCGTCGCTGAGCACGGTGATGCGGCGTATGCTGCGGTCGTTCAGTACCTGCCACACGATTTCCTGGATTTGCTGCTTCAGTTCGCTCACAAACTGTGCCGGGTCGAAACGGTCGTGCTCGATGTCGCGCAGTTTCTTCTCCCAGATGCCGGTGAGCTCGCAGCTCTTGAGCAGTTCCTCGCGAATGGTGTCTATCAGTTCTATGCCGGTGGCAGTAGCAAGCAGGTTCTTGCGCTGCCGCATGATGTAATGGCGCTTGAAGAGGGTCTCTATGATGCCCGCTCTTGAGGACGGACGCCCTATGCCGTTCTCTTTCAGTGCGTTGCGCAGCTCTTCATCGTCCACAAACTTGCCGGCTGTCTCCATGGCGCGGAGCAGGGTGGCTTCGGTGTAGTACTTGGGCGGGGTGGTCCATTTCTCGGCCAGTGTAGGTGTGTGGGGACCGCTCTCGCCTTTCACGAAGTCGGGGAGTATCTTCTCCTCTTCGTCTTTCTTCTCTTCCTCGTCGTTGGTCTTGGCGGCCTTGGCATAGAGCACACGCCAGCCCTGGCTTTGTATCTGCTTGCCGGTGGCCTTGAATTCTATCTCGTCTACCTTGCCGTTCACCGTGGTGGTGGTGAAGAGGCAGTCGGGGTAGAAGGCGGCGATGAAACGGCGGGTCACAAGGTCGTAGACATGGCGCTCAAGGTCGGTGAGTCCCGTGGCGGCCACGCCGGTGGGGCTGATGGCGTGGTGGTCGGTCACCTTGGAGGTGTCGAACACCTTCTTGCTTTTGCGCAGAGGGGCGGAGAGGAGGGGAAGGGCGGCTGCCTCATAGCCCTTGAGTCCCCGCAGGATGCCGGGGCACTTGGGGTAGATGTCGTCGCTCAGATACTGCGTGTCCACACGTGGATAGGTGGTGAGTTTGCGCTCATACAATGTCTGGGCGATGCTGAGGGTGGTCTCAGCGCTCATGCCGAACATCTTGTTGCAGTCTACCTGGAGCGAGGTGAGGTCGTAGAGGTAGGGTGGGGCTTCGGTGCCCTTCTTCTTCTGCACACCTGTCACCGTGAAGGGCTTGCCTTGTATCAGGGAGAAGCTCTGTTCGCCTTCCTCCTTGCTCGTGAACTTGCCTTTCGTGGCGGTGAAGAGGGTGTCGCGGTAGATGGTAGACAGCACCCAGTAGGGTTCGGGCTTGAACTGTTCTATCTCACGCTGCCTCTTCACGATGAGGGCGAGCGTGGGGGTCTGTACGCGTCCGATGGAGAGCACTTGCCTGTTCTGCCCGTATTTCAGGGTGTAGAGTCGGGTGGCGTTCATGCCCAATATCCAGTCGCCGATGGCGCGGCACAGACCAGCCATGTACAGACGCTGGTAGGCGTCTTGGTCTTTCAGTTGACTGAATCCCTCGCGGATGGCCTCGTCGGTCATCGAGGATATCCAGAGGCGCTGCACCGGACAGGTCACTTTTGCTTTCTGCATCACCCACCGCTGTATCAGTTCTCCCTCCTGGCCGGCATCACCGCAGTTGACGATGCGGTCGGCATGCTGCATGAGCTGCTCGATGACGGCGAACTGCCGTTTGATGCCGTCGTCTTCGATGAGCTTGATGCCGAAGCGGGCGGGCAGCATGGGCAGGGTGCGCAGGTCCCACCGCTTCCATTCGGGGGTATAGTCGTCGGGTTCTTTCAGCGTACACAGGTGACCGTAGGTCCATGTCACCTGATAGCCGTTGCCTTCCATATAGCCGTTGCGTGAGGACGTGGCGCCGAGGATGCGCGCTATGTCCTTTGCCACACTTGGTTTCTCTGCTATGCAAACTATCATATCTTCCGCAAATCAGTAGCTCAGTGTTGGGATGGTGCTATTGTGTTAAATCTTTATCTTTATTTGTGTCTGACTCGTCTTTAGCAGGTACACACCGTCCTGGGGAAGGGTGATGCGCAAACCGTCGTGTCCACTGCGATAGGTGCCCACGAGCATGCCTTGCACGTTGTACACCTTCACGGTCTCGTCGCTGCCGATGCCCGTGAGGGTCACATCGTTGCCTTCCCTGCGCCATTGCGGCATGGTTGCGTCGGTCTCGTCAATGCCGTCGTAGTCGTCGATTACGGCATGGATGATGAGGCGCATGCACGAAGGCATTTCGAAACTGCAGGTGGCTCCGTCGTAGACCTCTTCCTGTGTCGGGCCGTTACCCACGCGCATCACCTTCCACTGCGTTACCTGTTTGCCGTCTTTGGGGGTGCTGCTCAGCGTGATGCTGCGGTCCTTGAAGAATTTTCCGTCGAAGGTGCCCTTGCTCAGGGGAATGCCGTTCATATAGATGGTTACGGCCTCAAGCAGTTCTGCGTCGGTATCCTTGTTTATCTCCATGCCGATGGGAGTGCCTAAGACATAATAGTTGGAGAGTTGGTTGTAGAAACTGTTGCTGCGGTCGCGAATCCAGTTGCGGGCAAAGGTGAGTTCTTCATTGTAGTTGGGCCACCACTGGTTGAAAAGTGCGCGGTGGTGGGGGTATTCGTCCTTGATGAGGTCGTACATGGGATCCCACACCTCGCGGGTGCCTGCCTCGTTCATGAAGTCGCCCATATAGATGGCGGCACGGTCGATGAACTCGCGCTTGAAGTCGGGGTCGTCCATCAAGCGGCGGAACAGACGGGTGTGCTCATATTGGTTGGCCCAATTGCGGCCGGAGTCGTAGTTGGGGTTGTAAATCCACTCTATCGTGTTGTAGTTGGCACTGGTGTTGTAGAGACCCAGACCGAAGTCGGTGTCTTTGGCCACGAAGCGCCATATTCCGTTTTCGGTGCGCGGGCGCCACATCACGATGTTGTTGCCGGGGAAGTCTTGGTTGTTGTAGAAGAGGTTCATCAACATCAGGTTGAGGAATTCGCGCCAGTCCATCCACTGTTCATATTCTGCCAGGGTGTGCCCCCGCTCGTTGTAGAAGGCGGTGAAGGCATCCCAATGGGTCTTGTCGCCTTCTTTCAGTTCCCACCAGTTCTCCAGCATGTCGATGTCTTCCAGACCGTCGTAGTTGGTGTAGATGTTGTCTTCATTGCTCCGCTCGCGGATGTTGAGCAAGCCTTTGTAGGTGCCGTTGATGTAGACGATGGTGGGGCGCCAGGCTTGCCAGTCGAGGTCGACGTGCTGCGCCATGGTGCGTTGGATGATGGCGTCGCGCATGTAGAGATAGTCGAAGTCGTTGCCGGCATTGCGTAGGATGAGCGACTTGAAGTCGGTTATGCCGGGGCGCTGGTCGGGGAAGAATTCATACTCAAACCGTTTGATGCCGAAGCGTTTGTTGGCATATATCGCAAGGCTCTTCTGCGGGAAGGTGCGGGTGGCACCGCCTTGCACGCGGGTTTCGCACAGTTGGTTGAGGATGCTCTGGGTTTCGCAGCCCTCGAAATATTCGAGGTTGATGGGGCGACGCCAGTCGTACTCGTAGTTCTTCTTGTTGCTGGAGTAGCTGCCTTCGACGAGGATGCCCTCCAAGTTGTCGTAGAGATACTTGTTGTCGGTCACGATAGACACCACGGGGAGGGTAAGCTCGCGGGGGTAGAAGATGTAGGAATGGGTGACGGAACGGGGCGACAGGTAGCCATCGCAGAACAACTTGGCACGAACCATGCGTGTGTTGCCGATATGGATGGGACCTGTATACAGCGGGCTCAGCTTGGTAGGCTCAGCACCGCTGGTGGTGTAGCGTATCTCGCAGCCTTCCGGACTGCCCGGAGGTAGGGTGAGTTCGAGTTCTATGGCATCGGTGCTGTTGGTCACACGGCCTTCCTCGCTGAAGATGGGGTCGCCCAGGATCTTGCTGCACAGTGTGCCGCAGTTGGCCTTGCCGGGAGTGGGGGTTTCCATGTAGCCCCATTCATCAGCGCCGTTGGTCTTGCGGCCATAGGCGATGTTGGGTGCCGGCTGTTTCTTGTTGGGTTCTGCCTTGTCTGTCAGTTCACCATTATGGAACAGGTAGACGGCGCCGTCCTTGCCCGAGTCGATACGGAAGGGGGTGTGCCAGTCGGAGGCATTCTTGTCGCAGTACACCAGGATGTATTGTCCCGGCGGAAGCATTTTGGAGGGCAGGTTCCAGGCCTGTGAGGGGTCGGTGTTCTCGCCTACTGCATAGTCTCTCAGTTGTATCGCCTTGTCGCTGTTGTTGAACAGCTCCACCCAGGAGTCGGGGAATTCGTTGATGTCGTCGTACACACAGTCGATGTTCGACTGCATGATTTCGTTGATGACCAGTTTCGAGATGTCGGGGTTCATTTCTTCCGAGCCGCCGTCGTCCACCGGATAGGGCCATGTCACGAGATACACCCTGTTGACGGTGATGGTGGCGGGAGCCGCTGTCTGCAGGGCAATCTGGTACACCTCGTTCATGTAATTCCCTTCGAAGAAGCATTCCAGTTTTGTGATGCCCACTTCACCCCATGCGTGCGCATCTTCTACCAATATCTGGGTGTTCACGGGGGTGGGGTCGGCAAACTCAAATACCACTTTCTCGTAGCTGCTCCAGTTTACGGGACCGTAGGTGGCGAGCCAGGCACACATGCCACCCCATGTCTGGGCGTGGAAAGTGATGGTGCCGTCGTCGTTGAAGTCGAGATATTCGTTGCTGTTCCAGGTATAGGTGAAGTATTGCAGAATGTCGACCGTATCGTTCAGTTCCGCCCTGTGGGCAGGTTGTATGCCATTGCACAGCATGCCGTTTGCCGGCACGCTGTGACACATTGCGGCGATGATGGCAAGGATGGAAAAGGCTAATTTCTTCATATTCTCTAATTTAAGGCAAGTTTGATGCAAATATAACCTTTTTTCCATAGAAATGGGTGCTTGCCGTCTATTTTTATTTTAGGTAGTGTCGCCTCTTTCTCACTTTTTCCACTCGAAATGGGGAATGGGCTGCAGTTTGAAGAGGTTTTTCACATGTTTGTCGTCGATAAGGGCTTTGGTGGCTTCATCTTCACAGACACCGGTGCGGATGTAGCGGTCGAGCACGGCATAGGTGAATCCGAGGTTGTCTTCATCGGTCTTGCCACACAGACCGTCGGAGGGTGCCTTCTCCACAAGATTGTTAGGCAGACCCAGCACATTGCCTACGGCAATCACCTCCTGCACGGTAAGGCCGCCGAGGGGTGAGAAGTCGCCGCCGGCATCGCCATAGCGGGTGGAGTAGCCCACCCAGTCTTCCGACAGGTTGCAGGTGTTGGCCACGCGGCCGTTGAGCGACTGCGACACGGCGTAGAGGGTGGTCATGCGCAGGCGTGGCGGCATGTTGATGGTGGCCTGCCGGCTCATGGCTGTGTCGAGGAGGGCCAGCTGGCCGTTTACGGCTTTTGTCAGGGCCTCGCAGGTCTCGCCTATATTCACGCTGACGGAGCGTATGCCGAGATGCGCAATGAGTTGATTGCTGTCGTGGATGTCTTTCTGCACACCGTTGGGCATTGTCACGCCTATCACACGGTCTTTGCCCAGTGCCTCCACGCACAGACCGGCTACCACACTGCTGTCTTTGCCTCCCGAGATGCCTATTACGGCATTGCAGCCGGGACCGTTTTCTTCAAACCATGCGCGTATCCATTCCACTACTTGGTCTTTTAATAATTTCGCATCAAATGTTTCCATGTTCTCTTATTTTTTTATATGAATAGTTGTTTTTTTACACTGTCGAGGCTTAAAGCTCGGTATATTTGAAGTGCTGGAACTTTGCAAAGCCCTGTCCTTCGCAGAAGATTCCGGGCAGGAGGCTCTGGAATTGACCTAAGGTGTTGTGATTGAAGCCGGACACCTCCTGCCCCCAGCTCTCATGGTTCCATGTCTTGCCGTCGTGGCTCCAGGACGCGGTCACCACGTGGTCCACATTGCGCAGCCTGAGCCACAAGTGGGTGTCGTCGCTCTTGCCTGTGCCGCTCGATGCGTTGCGGCGATAACGATAGCGGTTGGTCCTGTCGAAACCGATGCCCACGTTGGAACGGTCGTCGTAGAAGAGGCACAGACCGGCTTTCGCATTGCCGTAGACGGTGATTTCTGCTTCTATCTCATAACGGTGGCTGCCGGCGATGCACAACAGCGGGGCAGAGGAGCCGAGGCTGTTGCCGCGTCCTTCTAAGGTGAGCGCCTGCCCCTCTATGTGTATCCGCTCAGGGATGAACAGCTTGTAGAAACGCCAGTCAAGACCGATGCGGAACTCGCCCAGACGGGCGTGGCGGTCGGTGGTAGTGATTTCCTTCAGGGGTGTCGGAAGGGGTTTTGAAGCATCGCCGCCGTCGGCCTTCAGCCATCCGTCGGGTGTGAAGTGAACGGGCTCGAGCAGGGTCTGGCGGCCCAGGTTGGCATAGTCTTTCTCATAACTGTGGTATACGCAGTACCATTTGCCGTCGGGGGTGTCGATGAGTGAACCGTGGCCCTTCGACCACCATTTCTCAGTGGCGCTGTAGGTGTGTATAAGGGGGTTGGTGGGCATGTTCACCCACGGACCGTCAATGCTCTTGGAGCGTGCCACCACCACCATGTGGCTGGTGGCGGGTCCTGCCGTGCCGCCCTCGGCGCTGATATAGTAGAAGTAGTCGCCTATGTGGTAGAGTTTGGGACCTTCTAAGCAGAAACCCTCGGTAATCCAGTCGGAGGGATAGTTCCAACCGTCGTAGAAGTGCACCTTTGAGTCTTTCACCACGGAGAGTCCGTCGTCGGCGAGCGTCCACCGGTTGCCGCCGCTCATCACGAGGTAACACTTGCCGTTGCCGCCGTCCACGAAGCAGGGGTCTATGTCGCCTATCTCAAGATCCACCGGCTCGCTCCAGGGTCCGTAGGGGCTGTCGGCAGTCACCACACAGTTGGTGCGCTTGGTGCCGTGCACGGTGAAGTAGATGTAGTAGCGGCCGCGGTATTTCTTGATGTCGGGTGCCCAGATAGAGCCTAAATAGGTGTTCAGGGCATAGCTCACCGGCTCCCAGTGCACCAAGTCGCGTGAGTGCATCACCACCAGGCCGGGTACATAGTCGAAGGCGGAGTGGGTCATGTAGTAGTCGTTGCCGTCGCGAAGGATGGTGGGGTCGGGGTAGTCGCCTCCTAAAATGGGGTTGACGAAGGTGGTGACGCCTTTCTGTGCCGACAGCGATGCGCCCACACAGAGGAGCATACTGAGCAAGATAAATCTAAAAACTCTCATAAGTAGTTATATTTCAGTTGTTTTTATTGTTTCTTGATACTTTTTTGAGGGGTTCTCCACATGTCTGTCCTGTCAAATGTAAAACGGATGGCATCGGTCATTATTGCCTCTTCCTATACATTAATAAAGACCCACACTTGAGGGATTTTTCTCTCATTTGTAGCAGAAAAGTACTTTTTCAGATGCAAAAGTACGGAATGTTGACAAAATTGTCCCATTTTTTTTCAGATAAATGAAAAGTTCAAGCTTTTTTTATAAATTTGCATCATAAAAGTGTTACATCATAATCTTAAAACAACACATTATGAAAAAAATCCTAACCATAGCTACATTGGCACTTACCCTGGGTGTGACAGGAGTAGGTGCGCAAGAGAAAACCATGAAAGCTTACCTGGTGTCGGACGCCCACATGGACACACAGTGGAACTGGGATGTGCAAACCACCATCCGGTCCTATATCTGGAACACCATGGTGCAGAACTTCCGGCTCATTGAGCAGTATCCTGACTACATCTTCAATTTCGAGGGCGGCGTGAAGTACGCCTGGATGAAGGAGTATTATCCCCTGCAGTATGAACAATTGAAAAAATACGTGGCACAAGGACGCTGGCACCCCACCGGCAGTTCGTGGGATGCCTGCGAGGTCATTGTATGCTCGCCTGAGTCATGGATCCGCAACGTACTCCTTGGACAGACTTTCTACCGCCAGGAGTTCGGCAAGGAGTGTACCGACATCTTCCTGCCCGACTGCTTCGGCTTCCCCTACACCCAGCCTACGCTCATGGCACACTGCGGCCTTATCGGCTTCGCATCGCAGAAATTGCAGTGGCGCAACCACCCTTTCTATGAGGGCAATAAGAAATACCCCTTCACCGTGGGACTCTGGCAGGGTATCGACGGCAGCAAGGTGATGATGGCGCACGGCTTCGATTACGGCGCACGTTGGCGCGATGAAGACCTTTCCAAGAACGAGCGTATCATCAGGGAGATTGGGGAGAGTCCACTCAACATGGTCTATCGCTTGTACGGCACCGGCGACATGGGTGGTTCGCCCGACATGAACTCCGTGCGTGCCGTGGAGAAAGGTCTCAAGGGCGACGGCCCCGTGCAGATTATCTCTGCTACCAGCGACCAGCTGTACAAAGACATGCTGCCCTTCAGCAAGCACCCTGAACTGCCTGAGTTCCGCGGTGAGCTGACCATGGACGTGCATGGCAACGGCTGCTATACCTCACAGGCAGCCATGAAACTGTATAACCGCCAGAACGAGCACCTGGGCGACGCCGCTGAGCGTGCTGCCGTGGTGGCCGACTGGGCAGGTGCTATCCGCTATCCCTCCCAGCGACTCACGGAGATGTGGAAACGCACTATCTGGCACCAGTTCCACGACGACTTGACGGGAACCTCTATTCCCCGTGCATACGAATTTTCATGGAACGACGAACTCCTCAGCCTGAAGACCGCTGCCGATGTCCTGACCACAAGTGTGGGAGGCGTCACCCGTCAGCTCGACACCAATGTCGGCGGACAGCCTGTGGTCGTCTTCAACAATGAGGCCTTCCCCGTGACCACAGTCGCCGAGGCTGAGGTCAACGGCAATGCCACCGTGAGCGGTCCCGACGGCAAGAAGGTGGCTTCGCAGGTGGTGGAGAAGAACGGCAAGAAGGTGGTGCTCTTCGAGGCCAGTGTGCCCGCCACCGGTTTCGCCGTCTACAGCGTGAAGGAAGGTGGCAAGGCTATCAATGCTGCCTCGCAGAAGGCCAGCCAGATAGAGAACAGTCGTTATAAGATCGTGCTCGACAACAACGGCGACATCAGCTCGCTTTACGACAAGCAGGCCGGTAAGGAACTTGTGGCAGAGGGCAAGCGCATACGCCTCGTGGTGTTCGACCATTGCGACTCTTACTCATGGCCCGCATGGGAAATCCTGAAGGCCACCCTCGACAAGGATCCCGTAGCCGTGCCCGTGAAGGACGTCACGGTGGAAAACGGCTCCTTGCGCAAGACACTCGTGGTGCGCAAGAAATACGGCGAGACCGACATCGTGCAGCGCATACACCTCTATGAGGGAGCACAGGCTTACCGCATCGACTTTGACACCGAGGTGGACTGGCGTTCAGAGAACTCCCTGCTCAAGGCAGAATTCCCGCTGAGTGTGAGCAATCCCGAAGCTACCTACGACCTTGGTCTCGGCAGCATCCGCCGCGACAACAACCGCGACAACCAGTTTGAGGTGTACAGCCATGAGTGGACCGACCTCACCGACCGCTCCGGCAACTATGGTGTGACCATTCTGAGCAATGCTCGCTACGGATGGGACAAACCCAACGACAACACCCTGCGCCACTCGCTCATCTATACCCCGCGTCCTGATCGTGGCTATCGCTACCAGGCACAGCAGGATATGGGTCGCCATGTGTTCACCTACAGCATCATTGGTCACCAGGGACAGCTCGACGAGCCTCTCGCCGTGCGCCAGGCTGCCATCCTGAACAGTCCGGTCAAGACGTTCCGCGCCCCGAAGCACAAGGGTGATCTGGGCAAACAGTTCTCTTTCGTGAGCAGCGACAACGACAATGTCATCATCCGCGCCTTGAAGCAGGCCGAGGTGAGCGATGAGTATGTGGTGCGCGTGTATGAGATTGGCGGAAAGAGCCAGCAGACGGCACACCTCAACTTTGCTGCCCCCATCGTGCAGGCCAATGAAGCCGACGGTACGGAGAAGACTATCGGCGCTGCCGTGTTCTCAGGCAACAGCCTCACCGTAGACATCAAACCCTACAGCTTGAAGACATTCAAGGTGAAACTCAGCAGCAAGGCTACGGCTCCTGCCTCTGAGGGTATCGCCTTCGACCTCACGGCCGGCAGCAAAGCCTTCATCGTGCCGGCAGATGCCGAAGCAGGAAAAGTGGGCTTCGACCGCAGATGTTTCTCGTTCAATGAGTTCCGCAACGCTGCCAACTTCAGCGAAGGCTACAGCTATGCCGCTGAACTGCTGCCCGACGACGGACTGACCGTCGACGGTATCCACTTCGTCTTCGGCGAGAAAGACTCCTTCAACGGACTCTCCTGCAAGGGTCAGACCCTGAACCTCTCCGATGCACTCCTCAACCTGAAGAGCAAGAACCCCAAGGCACAGACCACACATCTCTATCTCCTCGCCGCCAGTGACAATGACGATCGCATTGCTTCCTTCAAGGTAGGAAAGACGGAGCAAAAGGCCAGCGTGCCCAACTATACCGGATTCATAGGACAGTGGGGACACGACGGACACACCAAGGGCTTCCTGAAAGACGCCCGCGTGGCTTATGTGGGTACACACCGCCATTCACCGCGAGCCGACGAGGTCTACGAGTACACCTATATGTACTTGGTGAAACTCGATGTGCCCAAGGGAGTCACCAGCGTCACGCTGCCTGAAGATCAGCATGTGGTGATCTTCGCCGCCACACTGGCCGCCGATGAGGAAGGTGTAACACCGGTATCTACTATCTTTGAGACTTCGCTTGCAGACAATGGTGCCAGCAGCAGTGTGAAAGAGGAGCAACCGATAGACAATATACTGAAAAAAGCCAAGATAGTGGCTTGCTCCGGACAGGTGAACGCACGTGAGCAGGCTTCGATGCTCGTCGACGGCGACAAAACGACGAAATGGTGCGACACGGGCAAGCTGCCCAACTACGTGACCTTCGACCTGGGCGAGCAGAAGACCGTCAGCCGTTGGCATCTGGTCAACGCCGGCAGTGAGAACGCTGCTTTCATCACACGCACTTGTCTGTTGCAGGGACGCAACACGGAGACGGAAGAATGGCAGACACTCGACCTGCTCAGCAACAACAGAAACAACGATGTGACGCGTAACTTTACCCCCACCAGTGTGCGCTTTGTACGGCTTTACGTCGTCACGCCCACACAGACGGAGGGTGATGCCACTCGCATCTATGAGTTGGAACTGGATTAAGCGGTTTCTGCCCTCTCTCCACTAACTGGTAGGTGTATCGTGCACCGGCCTTTTTACCTGCGTCGGTGCAATAATTGCAGCATCAGTGCGTTATAGAAGAAAACCAAATCTTATAGAAATGAAAAAGATTTTTTTCTCTATCGCACTGATGCTGATTTCTTTATGTCTTCATGCTCAACGTCCGGTGGGAAGCTTCTCGTTTATTCCGAGAGCAGGTCTCTCCATAGCCAATCTTACGGGGAATGAGATTTGTTATCGGAACGGAGAAACTGATGCGAAAAAATCGTCGCGCTACAATGCCCGCTTTGCCGGAGGGGTGGATGTGGAGTATCAGGTCTTGCCGCTGACAAGCATCTCCTTGGGTGCCTACTATGCCCAGCAGGGATGTCGTTTCCCTGATTTCGAGCCTCTGCGTGAGGGTTTCCTTCCTCTCGATAATATTATGGTTACTTCCCATTTCCGTGAGAAATTAGATTATGTGCAGGTTCCCCTGATGATAAACCAATATATCACTACCGGACTGGCAGTGAAGGTGGGTGTGCAGATGGGATTGCTCACCTCTGC